>ONPE01000081.1 GCA_900319615.1 uncultured Eubacteriales bacterium | reverse complement strand
TGGAGAAAGGCGGAGTTCTTGGAGCTTTTGACGGCGTTGAGGGCGTTGGTGAGCTCCTCCATGTTATGGCCGTCGACGGGGCCGTAATACGACAGCCCCAGCTTATCGAAGAGGGTGCGGCGATAGATAACGTGCTTCACCTTGGTCTTCGAGCGCTTTATCACCGAGGTCATCGGTCTGCCCAAAAGCGGTATCTTCATCAGTACCCTCTCGGTGCTGCTCTTCAGCCGCAGATACCACGGCTGCATACGGATAGAGCCCAGATACCTCGCCATAGCGCCGACGTTGCGGCTGATGGACATACGGTTGTCGTTGAGTATAACGATAAAGTTCTTTTGATGTCTGCCGGCGTTGTTGAGGCCCTCGTAAGCCATGCCGCCGGTGAGCGAGCCGTCGCCGATGACGGCGATGGTATACGACTGATCGCCCTTTAGCTGTTTAGCCTCAGCTATACCCAGCGCCGCCGAAATCGAGGTAGAGGCGTGACCGGCGTTGAAGGCGTCGCAATCGCTCTCACTACGCTTGGGGAAGCCCGATAGACCGCCCTCGCGCCGGATGGTATCTATCCTGTCGTAGCGCCCGGTGAGCATCTTGTGGGTGTAGCTCTGATGACCGACGTCGAAGACGATGCTGTCCGAGGGGCAGTCGAAAACACGGTGGAGCGCCACGGTGAGCTCGACCACGCCGAGGTTCGACGACAGATGACCGCCGTTGACCGAGACGATGTCGATCAGCTTACCGCGTATCTCTTCGCAGAGCTCTCCGAGCTGCTCTTCATCGAGCGCTTTGACGTCGCCGGGGGATTTGATTTTTTCTAAAATCTCGTATGACATAATAAACCTTCGGTTGAGATCGTCGCGTAGCAAAAGCCATAGCGCGACGATTTATGCTATGAATATACTTCGGAAAATTATTTTCTCCTGTTTGCGAGCTTTTTCGCAAAGTCTGCGAGCTGCGTCGTGTCGCCGTCAAAGGCGCCCAGCGCCTCTATAGCTTCATTCGTCAGCTTGTCTACCGCCTCGCGGCAGCGCTCGAGCCCCCACAGGGACATGAATGTGTTCTTTTCATTGCCTGCGTCGGAGCCGATGGGCTTGCCGAGCTCCTCGGCGGTTGATGTAACGTCGAGGATATCATCCACGATCTGGAACGCAAGACCGATCGAATGAGCGTAGCGCTCTGCGGCTGCGATCTGTTCATCCGTACCGCCTGCCGCTATACAGCCCATCATGCAGGCTGCCTCGATGAGGTTGGCGGTCTTCTTCTCCTCCATCGAGCGGACGGTATCTATGCCGACGCTCCTGTGCTCGATGCTCAGATCTATCGTCTGTCCTCCGACCATACCGAGAACACCGGATTTTTTTGCGAGCACACAGGCTGCGCGGGCGGCTCTGTCGCCGCCTACCAGCGCGAGAGTATCGTCGCACAGCATAGCGTCGTAAGCCATGCTCTGCAAGGCGTCGCCTGCAAGCAGCGCGATATCCTCGCCGTATACCTTGTGGTTAGCCGGCTTGCCGCGGCGGAAATCATCGTCGTCCATGCACGGCATATCGTCGTGTATCAGCGAGTAGGTGTGCACCATCTCAACGGCGCAGGCGAAGGGCATCGCGGCCTCATCCGTTCCGCCGCAAAGTCTCGAGAACGCGAGGGTCAGACACGGCCGCACGCGCTTGCCGGGGAGACGGAGCGAGTATCGCACCGAGTCCAGCAGGATCTGCTCCTCATGATCCCCGGAGGGGATATATTTTTCTAAAGCGGCTTCTACAGCCCTGATATCCTTATCCATGATCAATCCTCAAATAAAGGCTCTGAATTCTGTCTGAGCTGAGCTATGCGCTCGTTTATATCGGTTATCTTCAGTTTGTTATCGTTCAGCTTGCGCTGGCAGAAAACGACCAGCTTGCACGCCTGCTCGTAAAGCTCTATGCTCTCGTCGATGGTCGTTTTGGGATCCTCGAGCTTATCTACGGTCTCTTTAAGAGAATCGAAAGCCTGCTGAAAATCCATCTCGTTACTGATCTCGTCCATTGTTATCCCTCGTCTTTCTTCTGCCCGGAATCTTCCTCATCCGCCAAGCGGATGATCTTCTCCAGCCGGTGGTTGACGCCGCTGCGCGATATGGGCGGATCGAGCATAGCGCCGAGCTCCCTGAGAGTCAGCTCGGGGTAGTCGTAGCGTATATCCGCCACCGCCCTGAGCTCATCGGGCAGCAGATTGTACCTGCCGTTCTTCTTTAGCTTCTTTATCGCCTTGATCTGCCGTGCTGAGGCAGAGGCGGTCTTCTGCAGATTAGCTATCTCGGAGTTCGCCCTGCGGTTAGCCGCGTTGCGAACCTCCTTGAGCGCCTTTGTGCCCATGACGTTCATCGCCGCCGTGACCGCGCCCATATATGTGAGCAGGTCTGTGATCTGCTCGCTGTCCTTGATGTAGTCGATATAGGTGCCGCCGCGCGAGAGCATCCTTACCGTGATCTCGAAGTCCTGTATCTCGCCGACTATGCGGCAGATATCCATGCACAGGTTGCGGTAGCTTACCGCGAACTCGAGATGGTAGCCCTTCTCGGGGTCGGTGACGGAACCGCAGGCGAGAAACGCGCCGCGAATAAAGGCGCGCTGCTCCTCCTCGTCGTTGATGTTGGCGCGGTTGACGCGCAGGGTGACGTCGCGGTCATCGTGACCGTAATGCTCATATATCCTGCGGCACCTCTCGGGAGAGATCACCCTGACTATATATGAGCGGTTGCGGCCGCTGTCGCCCTTCATCGGGGCGACGACCTCACACTTAGCCTTGAACAGCTTGTTTATCAAAAATACGAAATGCGAGAAGGTATGCTCGTTCTCTGTCTTGAAGACGATGCTCTTTGATGAGAATTCACGCCCCAGCAGGAGCATGGCGTAAAGCTCGCTGTACTGCAGCGGCTCGCGCGTCGACAGCTTACGGCAGATCTCGCGTTTTGTTTCGGTAGAAAATGACATACTCAAATAATTAGGAGTTAGGAATTAGGAATGAGGAATTAACGGTGGGCTGCGCCCACACCTCAAATCAATAGAACGGAGAACGGAGAACGGTGAACGGTGAAGGGTGGGCTGCGCCCACACCTGATTTGTAAAACGCTATCAAACGTTCGCATCGGATTATACAAATCTAAAAATCCGAAAGGATTTTCCCGTAATTCCTAATTCCTAACTCCTAATTCCTAATTTTGTTCAACTCCTAATTCCTCACTATATTCATGCTTTCCAGATATCCCTGTGGTGGATGGATGACTTCTGCCCCTGCTCCAAGAAGTGGGCGTTCAGCAGACGCGCCACGGTGACCGAGCGGTGCTTGCCGCCTGTACAGCCTACGCCGATGACCAGCTCGCTCTTGCCCTCGTCGCGGAACAGGCCGACGGTGTAATCGAGGTAATCGCAGAGCTTCTCGATAAACTGACCGGTGACCTCATAGCTCATGATGTACTCGCGGACAGGCTCATCCAAGCCGGTAAGGGATTTGAGCTCTTTTATGTAGAACGGATTAGGAAGACAGCGAGCGTCAAAGACCAGATCGGCCTCGGGCGGTATGCCGTACTTGTAGCCGAAGGAGATGCAGGTTATCAGGAGAGAATCAGCTGCGCCGGCTGCGAACAGAGTGGTGACGCGCTCCTTGAGCTCGTTGGGCGCTGCGAACAGAGTGGTGACGCGCTCCTTGAGCTCGTTGGGCTTCATATAGGTGGTGTCGATGACATAGTCCGCCATCGTCTTGACGCCCTTCATCAGCTCGTCTTCAAGCCCGACCGCCTCTTCCACAGAGCCGGAGGTTATCTCGCCTATCAGCGGATGCTTGCGGCGCGTCTCTTTAAAGCGGACGATGAGGGTGCTTTGCTTGGCGTCGAGGAAAAGTATCCTGAACTTCTTGCCGTCGGTGCGCATCTTGACGATAACGTCGTCAAGATCGGCGAACATCTCGCCCGACCTCGCGTCGGCTACCACGGCGATCTGCTTCATCCGCCTGTCTGCGGAATTCTCGCACAGGTCGTAGAAGGTCTCGAGCAGCAGAGGAGGAAGATTATCCACGCAGTAATAGCCGTTATCCTCCATAGCGTGCAGGGCGTTGGTCTTGCCTGCGCCGGAAAGCCCGGTGACTATCACAAACTCCATAGCTTACCTCCCCGTCCTGATTATCTCGCGCTCCAGCATATAGCCGGTCTTCTCCTTCACGGTATCCTGCACGAGCTTTACGAGCCCCATGACGTCGTCGCAGGTAGCGCCGCCGACGTTGATGATGAAGCCCGCGTGCTTCTCGCTGACCTGAGCGCCGCCGACGGTCGTACCCTTCAAGCCGCACTGTTCGATCAGAGTGCCGGCGAAGGCTCCCTCGGGTCTCTTGAAAACCGAGCCCGCGGAGGGGTATTCCAGCGGCTGCTTGGTCTTGCGGCGATCCATCACGTCGTCCATATGGGCGCGTATCTGGTCAGGGTCGCCGGTATGTAAGTTATATTTCGCAAAAAGAATTATATATCCGTTTGTTTTGAAAACGCTTGTGCGGTAGCCGAGCTGCATATCTGCGGCTTTGACCTCGACGATATCGCCGTCTGGAGTCATCGCGGTTACGCTGAGAGCGACGTCCTTCATCTCGCCGCCGTAGGCGCCGGCGTTCATATACATAGCGCCGCCGACCGTACCGGGTATACCGTAGGCGAACTCAAGACCGCTGAGAGAATTCTCCAAAGCGACCGTACAAAGCCGCGAGAGCTTGGCTCCGGCTCCTGCGGTAACGGTATCGCCGTCGACGGTGATCTCCTTGAAGGATCCGTCGAGAGCGATGACAGCTCCCTCGATACCGTCGTCGGATACCAGCAGGTTTGAGCCGTTGCCGAGTATCATGAACGGTACGCCGACGGCTTTGCACGCGCAAAGAGCTGTCCTAAGCTCCTCGATATCGCTGACGGTGATCAGGATATCAGCAGCTCCGCCGATACGAAAGGTGGTATGAGCGCTCATGGGCTCGTTCAAAGCATAGGTTATGCTGTTTTCGTCTAATATATTGATTAGCTTGTTCATAAATACACCGCTTTTTGAATGAGGAATTAGGAGTGAGGAGTGAGGAGTTTAGGGAAACGCTGACGCGTTTTAGATTTATAGAAACTTGATAGTAAAATACAAATCGGGTGCGGGCATAGCCCGCCCACAACTCCTAACTCCTAACTTCTAACTCCTAACTAAATATTACCAGTTTGTGTCGATCTTCTTCTTGCCGATGTCCTCGGGGCTGATATCCATGCCGAGGTTCTGCAGGAGCTCCTGCGCGCCGTTGTAGCCCATCTTCTTCTGACGGTGGTTCATGGCGGCAACCTCGATGATGACGGCTAAGTTTCTGCCGGGCTTGACGGGGATGGTCACGACGGGTATCTCGAGACCCAGTATCTCCATGTATTCATCATCCATGCCCATGCGGTCGTAGACCTTCTTGGAGTTCCACAGCTCGAGATTGATGACGAGGTCGATCTTCTCGCTGACCTTGACGGCGCCGATACCGAATATCCTGCGCGCGTTGATGATGCCGATACCGCGCAGCTCGATGAAGTGGCGGATGTTCGACGGCGAAGAGCCGACCAGCGACTTCTTCGATACCCTCTTGATCTCCACCGCGTCGTCGGCGATAAGACGGTGACCGCGCTTGATAAGCTCGATGGCGGTCTCGGACTTACCTACTCCGCTGTCACCGATCAGCAGACAACCTTCGCCGTACACCTCGACCAGCACGCCGTGGCGCGTGATGCGCGGAGCGAGCTCGACGTTGAGGAAGGATACGATGGCGGCGTCTACAACAGAGGTGGTGTCGGAGGTGGTGACGATCGGCACCTTATATTTTTTCGCAAGCTCAAGCATGACGGGCAGAGGCTCAAGATCACGGGCGATGACTATCGCGGGCGGCTTCTGGCTTATGATGGGCTCGAGCTGCTTGCGCTGTTTAGAGTCGCTCTCGCCCTCTAAGAATGACATCTCCGTCTTGCCCAAGGCTATCAGATAACGGCTGTCATAGTAATCGAGGTGACCGACCAGCTCGAGACCGGGACGGTCTACATCCGAGACGGTGATGTGCACCTCCTCGGGGTCGACGGGCATATAGTAGCTTGTGAGCCCTATCTCGTCGATCAGTTTTTTAAGCGTGACATAATACGGACTGGAGTTCATGATAAGCCTTCTTTCCGACAAAGATCATTTTCGTTGCCGCACCACGCGGTGACGGCTTGCCTGCATATATTTTCGTCAGGCTGCACAACCTGCACGCCTGAATCAAACATTGTCGCCCATACAGTGTATCAAATACACCTAATTAGCATAATTATACTCCATCATCCTATATTTATAATCCTTTTTTAGAAATATGCATTTTTTCATGCAGAATTTGCATACATAATTTTGGCTGTTTTTCACAAGATAAGCATGGTGATTCTTATGATGACTATTCTAATACGCACCCTGCTGATATACATCATCGTCACGGCGGCGCTCAGGGTGATGGGCAAGCGGCAGGTCAGCGATATGCAGACCTCGGAGCTGGTGATAACGCTGATAATCTCGCAGATAGCCTCACTCCCCCTCGAAAACCCCGAGAGACCCCTGCTGAGCTGTCTTGTGCCGATAATGATGCTGGTCGCGATAGAGCTGCTTGTATCGCTGCTGATGATGAAAAGCCGCAAGCTGCGCTCGCTGATCTGCGGACACCCCATAGTCGTGATCAAGGACGGGAAGATCATCGACAGCGAGCTCAGGCGACTGCGGATTAGCTACGACGATCTGTACTCTTTGCTGCGGGCAAAGGATCTGAGCGACGAGAAGGGCGTACGCTACGGGATAATCGAGCCCAACGGCACCCTGAGCGTACTGACCGGCGAGAATCTGAGCGGAGACTCGATCAAGAGCAAGGATCTTCAAGACGAGCTGAGCGATATCGAAAAGGAGGGGTCGGCATGAAGCGCGGATGGTTGGCGGTGTGCATGATCGCGTTATCTCTATTAATTGCGGGCGCTGAGTATCTCTATGTCACCTCGGCTGCAGACACATACGTCAGTATGCTTGAAGAAGCTGACGGGAAGATGGCGCAAAACGACATCTACGGCGCAGAGTCGGCGGCTAAGCGGTTGCAGACGAGATTCGGCAAGCAGAGCGGGATGTTCAACATCTTCATGTATCACAGCGAGGTCGGCGATATCGCGAACGACATAGCTATGCTCGTGCGCTACGCGCAGACCGGCTGCACCGAAGAATTCCTCGCGACGTCCGCAAGAGCAAAGCGCGAGCTGTTGTCCGTGAAGTATTCGAAGCAACTCAAATGGGATAATGTTTTGTAAAAAGCAGTTAGGCGCCGTTCATACGAACGACGCCTCAGTCTGTAGAAAAACCAATTGTCATTACGAGGAGGGCACTATAAATTACCTTATTATTGCCCGACGTGGTAATCCCCTTGATAAAATAACGTTTGCAGTGACAGGAAAAGGCGGTGCGCCGCTTTGTGGGATTGGGCACGTGTGCCATTATCTTTACCGTCTAACAGTTAGATATGCTTTTCTGAAAGGCGAATAAAGACGCGCGCGTCCTCGCAATGACTGCCGGTCTTTATCGACAAGCTAAGGCGCCGTTCATACGAACGACGCCTTTGATAGTGCGATATAACAGTGTAGGAATCAGTCTTCCTTCTTGCCCTTGCGCTGGTTCCAGGTGACCCAGAGGGGACCTGCGATGCACAGGGAGGAGTAGCAGCCGGAGATAACGCCGATCATCATCGGCAGAGCGAACGCCTGAACAGAAGTCAGGTTGAACACCAGAGCTACTACATAGACGGTGCCGATAGCGACCAGGGTGGTGATGGAGGTCGCGATGGTACGGCTCATAACAGCTGTAGCGCTGTGATTGAATACGTCTGCGAGATCCGACTTGGGGCCCATGTTGCGGCGCTCCTCACGGACACGGTCGTAGATAACGATGGTGTCGTTGAGGGAGTAACCGATGATCATCAGGACAACCGCGATGAAGTTGGAGTCGATCGGCATACGGAAGATGACATACAGGAAGTAGATCATCGCCACATCGTGGAACAGGGCTACCAGAGCCATAACGCCTGCGGAGAGACCGCCGATGCGCTTGAATCGGATGGTAACGTAGATGACCATGAGTACGGAAGCGATAGCTACCGCGGTCAGACACTTGAGCAGGAACTTCCAGCCCATGGATGCCTCAACAGAGGAGTTCTCTTTGTACTCGAAGTGGTTGTCGGGGAACTTCTCCTCGAGAGCGGCGGTGATACCGCCGAGCACATCGCTGGAGATACTCTCGTTGCCGGAGAACTGGATGGATACCGAGTACGCGTCTGCGTCAGCGGTATTGTTCATGATATCCTGAGTCACGGTGAAGGTTACGGTGTGATCGGGAGTAGCGTTCTGGATAGTATCCTTGAGCTCTGCCTCGTCGATCTCGCCGACGAAGGAGTAGCTCGCGATGGTACCGCCCTTGAACTGGATGTCGAGGGTAGTGCCGAAGATGATATTGCAGATGATACCGATGGCGATGATCGTGAGGGAAATGCCGAAGAATATCTTCTTCTTACCGATAAAGTTCAAATCTTTTCTCATTCTCCCTCACCTCCGAACAGCCATTTTTTGCGCAGGCACTTGAAGCCCGAAATGCTCTTGAGCATGACTCTGCTGAGCCATACGCCCATGATGAAGTTGGAGATAACGCCCATGAGCAGAGTATAACCGAAAGCGTAGATGGTACCGGTGGTGGACTCGCCGAAGATCCATGAGAGGATGTTGGACGGGCCGAATACCAGCAGCAGGATGATAGAAACGATAACGATGGTCATGTTACCGTCGATGATAGCGGTCAGGGAGTTCTTTGTACCCTTTTCGATAGCGCCGTCAAGCGTCTTGCCGGTGCGGAACTCTTCCTTGATACGCTCTGCGGTGATGATGTTTGCGTCAACACCCATACCGACCGAAAGGATAAGACCGGCGATACCGGGCAGGGTCATGGTAAAGGAGTTGAATACGTTGAAGTAACGTGTGACTGCGGCAACTGAAAGAGCCATCTGACCGATAAGGGCGATGACCGCGACGAAGCCGGGCACACGGTAGCGGATGATCATAAACAGCGCGATGATGATGAAAGCGATGATCGCCGCATAACCCATAGCTGTCAGAGAGTTCTGACCGAGGGTGGGGCTGATGCCGCTGTAGGAGGCTGCCTCAAGAGAGAAGGGCAGCGCACCGCCGTTGATCTGGTTAGCGAGCTTTGTAGCGCTCTCGGCGTCAAAGTCGCCGGAGATCTGGGCGTGACCGTCGGTGATCTCAGCCTTGACGGTGGGATTGGACAGCATGGTGTCATCCATATAGATGGATATCTGCTGACCGAGATACTGCCTGGTTACATCGGCAAAGGTCTTTGCGCCTTCGTCGGTGAGCTCGAGCAGTACGATGTACTCGCCTTTAGAGCCGTTGGATGTATCGACGCCTACCGAAGCGCTGGCGACAGAAGAGCCGTCCATTACGGTCTCGCCGTCGGGGCTGCGGAAGGTAAGATTAGCGGTAGCAGCAAGCTCGTCGACAGCCGCTACGGGATCGAAGTCGGTGTCGTCCTCTTTCCACGGGAAGCGGACGATGATGCGGTCGCTGCCCTTGTCGGAGTAGAGCTCATAGTCGGTGATGCCGTTGGAGACCATACGGGTCTCGATGATCGATTTTGCAGAGTCAAGCTGCTCATCCGTAGCGTCGATATCTCCTGCGGGCTTAAAGGTAGCCTCAACGCCGCCGCGGATGTCGATTCCCCATCTGATGTCGCTAAGACCCTTGATAGTGGTCTTCTGGATGTCTCCTTCATAGTATTTCACGCCGAGAAAGCTCGTGGCGGCAAATACAAGAATGAGGATAGCGACAATGAAGAATACAGGCTTAGAAATTCTTTTCATGCCTTGGACCTCCATGTTTTTTTCTGTTCTTCTTAGGTGATCGTCATGCAGGGTTCGGCACACAAGGCGCTGAAACGCCAACATAAAAATCACGATAACAGTCTAATTATACAGAGTCGTCTATAAAAAGTCAATAAAGAAAGATAATTTTTTATATAATTATAATTCTTATTGAGAAATATAATCGCTTTATTATTCTGTACCGGAAATATCGAATTTGTATAATTCTGTTTCAGAATAATATTCACCGCGTCAGTTTTTATGTAAAACAAAAAGAGCAGCTCCGTGCGGAACTGCTCTGAGGTAAACTATCCGGTTTATGAGGTCAGCTTCTCCAATGCCGCGAGCTTCGCGCATACACAGAAGACGTCCATCGCCTTCGAGAGATTCTCGAGGGTCTGGAAAGACGGAGCTATACGGATGTTGCTGTCGCGCGGATCCTCGTGGTAGGGATAGGTCGCGCCCGCGCCTGTGAGTATCACGCCCGCCTCTCTGCACAGCTCTACCACGCGCTTGGCGGTGCCGTTCATCACATCGACGCTCACGAAGTAGCCGCCCTTTGGACGGTTGAAGCGGACTATACCGGTCTCGCTCAGGTTCTCGTCGAGCTTGGAGGTAACGATATCAAATCGTGGCGCCAGCACGGCGGCGTGCTTCTTCATATGCTCGAGCATACCGTTATAGTCGCCGAAGAAGCGCACATGGCGCAGCATATTCAGCTTATCGTAGCCGATGGTCTGGTACTTATATTTATTCATGATCACTTTCATGTTGTTCTCGGATGCCGCCATAGCCGCTACGCCCGAGCCGGGGAAGGTGATCTTGGATGTAGAACCGAAGGTGATCGGCATATCTATGTTGCCGGTCTTTTCGCACTCTTCAAATATGTTGAGGATCTCATCGTGATCCTCGGTGAGATCGTGGATGCAGTAGGCGTTGTCCCACATAAGGCGGAAATCCTTAGCCGCAGGTTGCAGAGCCGCGATACGGCGGATAACATCGTCGGAATACGAGATGCCGGAGGGGTTCGAATACTTAGGCACGCACCACATACCCTTGACGCAGGGATCCTTGACCAGCTCTTCGACTACGTCCATGACGGGACCGTTCTCGTCCATCGGGACGGGGATCATATTGAAGCCGAAGTACTCGGTCACGCCGAAGTGCCTGTCATAGCCGGGCACAGGGCAGAGGAACTTGCGGTCGGGGATCAGACCCCACGCGGGCATACCGGGCACGATAGAGTGGCTCATGAAGCACGAAATGGTATCGAACATCATGTTCAGCGAGGAGCTGCCGCCGACCATCACCATCTCGGGCTTTACGCCGAGCATATCAGCCATCATGCGCTTGCACTCGGGGATGCCGTCCAGCACGCCGTAGTTGCGGCAGTCGGTGCCGTCCTCCGCAAAGCACTCGGTGTCGCCCTTCAAAATATCCAGCATCGGCATGGTGAGCTCCAGCTGATCTTTCGACGGTACGCCGCGAGCCATGTTGAGGTTCAGACCCTGCCCCTTGATTTCGTCAAATTCCTGACGAACGGTATAAAGCTCTGTATACAGATCGTCGGGTGAATAGTCTTTGTATTTCATAAACATCATTCCTTATCAAATCTTTTGCCTTTTTCTGCTTTGCTGCAGATAGAAAAATGATATATTATTTTCCTCGGACTGCAAAAAATCAGCCTCTTGTTAATTATAATATATGATTTTGCCTTCTTTTGCAATAGTTTTGCAATAATCCTGCAATATTTGTACATTATACTGCACGAAACACCCAAACCGACCCTTTAGTTGGGTAAATTTCAATATCACAGATTAAACTTCACCGGTGCAAGCACTAAAGTATCCACAGGACACCTTATACTCTTTTATATCGGTTGAGATTGCCACGGGGCGCATTTCAGATTGTCATTGCGAGGAGGAACATGGTTCCGACGTTGCAATCTCAACCTTAACCTTTGCGCCCCTCGCAATGACTATTTTGAAAATAAGAGATCGTTTTGAATGTCTGTGATCGAGCTTGATATGCTGATTCAAAAATGATTTTTCGTATAATAACCTCGGATAAATAATCGCTAACAACAATAGTCTAAGCGCTGATTTCCGGATGATAAAACAGTATTCTGCCGGTAATTGCTTGCAGCATCATAATAACAAAAAATCGAGGCTGTCGCAACTAAATCGCGCAGCCCCGAGATATCAGTACTTATAATAATAATCGTAGTTGTAGTTGTTTCTGCGGCCGTACTTGTTGTAGCCGTAGCCCTTAGAGCGCAGGGTGCATCCGACCTTCAGAAAGCCGAGCACCTTGCTGTCGGCGAGCTTGACATTCTGCAGGGCGCGCTCGATATCGCCGTGGGTCGTTACCTTCTCACGCACGACCAGCACATATCCCGCAACAAGATCCTTCAAGAGCAGCGTATCGGCTACTACACCAAGGGGCGGAGTGTCCATGATAACATACTCGTAATCCTGCTTGCACTGCTCGACGAGCTCGGTGAAAGGCGCTGATCCGAGCAGCTCCGAGGGGTTGGGAGGTATAGCGCCGGAGGTCAGGACGTCAAGGTTGGGGATGACCTCTCGATGAACGGCGGAGGAGAAATCGTTGAATCCTCCGATAACATCCGACGCGCCGGACTCGTTGCTTATTTTCAGAAGGTTATGCAGATTCGGGCGGCGAAGGTCGGTATCTATGAGCAGCACCTTCTTGCCCATCTTCGCAAAGGAGATAGCAAGGTTCACCGTCGCGGTGCTCTTGCCCTCGCCCTTTGACCACGAGGTTATGGCTACGCAGTTGCTCTTCTGCGCTGTAAGCGAGAAGACAAGATTGGTACGGGCGATCTTATAGCCTTCGACGATGGCGAATTTGGAATCCGAAGACAAGACAAACTTAGGCTTTTCGTTTACTTCGGCTTTCTTTTTGCCGCCGGTGTTGATCAGCTTCATTTCTTCTTTACACCGCCTTCCGAATCAAAGTCAAGTATCTCGGCAAATACCGGGATCTCATACTGCTTGTACAAATCATCGCCCGGCTTGATCGTTGTATCTACGATCTCGATCAGGAAAGAGATGACAAGCGAAAGGATCAAACCGATGAGCAGTCCTATTAGAGCATATCTCTTTACGTCCGGAGACGACGGCCTCGACGGCACCGAAGCCTCATCAACGGTATCGACCTTTCCGGCGTCGCCGAAGTACTTTTTGAAGACCTCGGGAGCCGTATTCGCGACCAGATTCGCGATGTTCGCGGCGGTCTGCGGATCGGAAGACGAAGAGTTGATACGCAGGAAGTAGGAATCCTCTACGGTAGTGATGCTGATATTAGCTCCGCTGATGATGCTCTTCATATCGGGATCTACGGTAAAGAGGGTAGCGCAGGTATTGGCGAGCATCTGAGAAGAGGTGATATCGGCGGTATTGACCTTTTCGCCGTTGAGAGTAGTATTGTTGGAACCGCTCGAGCTCTGGATATCAAAGGTGTTGCCGTTCTGAACGATGATAAGCGCGCTCGTTGTATATATGGGCGTTACCATGAAGCTCACATAAAGGAACGCCAGCAGTCCGCCGAGCAGAGTTACCGCAATAATCAGCTTGATATGATGAAGGAACATCTGCAGCAGATCGCTGATGGTTATCTGTTTTGACATGGAATCCTCCTGTAAGGGTCTATTAAATATCTGTGACTCCTATTATTACGGATATATTATACTGCTAAACATAGATTTATTATTCTTTATCAGAAATTTATACGAATCTTGTTCTTTTTTGACAAAAAGCCCCTCCCTTTTCGGGAGAGGCTTATGATTCAATACTAATACCGATCAGCCCAAAATGCTGAGCAATACGCCTGCCGCTACTGCGGAGCCGATGACGCCTGCTACGTTGGGACCCATCGCCTGCATGAGCAGGAAGTTGCCGGGATTCTCCTGCTGGCCGACCTTGTTGGCTACGCGCGCCGCCATAGGTACGGCGGAAACACCTGCGGAGCCGATCAGCGGATTGACCTTGCCGCCCGTGAAGCGGTACATCAGCTTGCCGAAAAGCACGCCGCACGCAGTGCCCATGCAGAACGCCATAAGACCGAGCGCGATGATGCCGAGGGTCTTGAGCTGCAGGAAAACGGTGCCGGTAGCGGTCGCGCCGACGGTCACGCCGAGGAAGATGGTGATGATGTTCATCAGCTCGTTCTGCGCGGTCTTGGAGATACGCTCCACGACGCCGCTCTCTTTAAAGAGGTTGCCCAGCATGAGCATACCGATCAGCGGTGCAGCCGAGGGCAGCGCAAGAGCACAGATGGTAACGACGATGATCGGGAAGATGATCTTCTCGAGCTTTGATACGGGTCGGAGCTGACCCATGACCACCGAGCGCTCCTTCTTCGTAGTCAGCAGCTTCATGATAGGCGGCTGGATGATAGGCACCAGCGCCATATACGAGTACGCCGCTACAGCTATCGGGCCCAGCAGCTCGGGGGCGAGCTTGGAAGTAACGTAGATCGCCGTGGGGCCGTCCGCGCCGCCGATGATACCGATAGCGCCGGCCTGGGTCGGGGTGAAGCCCAGGAAAATAGCGCCGATAAAGGTGACGAAGATGCCGATCTGCGCCGCAGCGCCGAGGATAAAGCTCTTGGGGTTCGCGATCAGCGGGCCGAAGTCGGTCATACAGCCGATGCCGAGGAAGATCAGCGGAGGATAGATACCGAGCTTGACGCCCTGATACAGATAGTACAGCAGGCCGCCGTAGGTAGGCACATTATAATACGACACGCCGTTCATGGTAGTGACGGCATAGTTGATGACCTGCCCCTGATGCGCCGCCTCATAAGCCGAACACTCTATCAGCTCGGTGGACGGAGCGCCCATTATAGCGGGATAAAGGTTAACAAGCAGCATACCGAAGGCTATCGGCAAGAGCAAAAGCGGCTCATACTGCTTCCTGATCGCAAGATAAATAAGGAAACACGCGACGCCCATCATCACGTAGTTCTGCCACGCGAGCTGAGCGAAGCCCGAGTCCAGCCACAGGCTTTCGAGCGCCTTGAAAAATTCAGTAAAAACGTCCATACTTCCCCTCCTTAAAACGGTCTGATGTTGTCCGTCAGTCCTGCGTTGCGCCATGCGCTGCCGCGCTGCGCGACCTTGCGGACGCTCTTGATCTGCACCCCGGAGGGATACATCGAATAAACGGCGGCG
>ONPE01000065.1 GCA_900319615.1 uncultured Eubacteriales bacterium | reverse complement strand
GCTCATGCGGAGCGTGCAGATGCTCATACCGTCCTATGACTTCTGCATCCCCGAGAAGCACTGTGAGGGCTCCACCGACAGCCCGTGCGAGATGTTCTCGCGACTCGATTTCCCGACAGATGAATTCTTCCCTCCCAACGTTGCCGACACCGGCGGCGGCGACAACTGCTGCGGCTGCGGCTGTGACGGCTGACAGACAACAAAGCCCCGTATCTTTATATGATACGGGGTCTTTTGGTACACCATACTGTTTTGTTTGATGTTGTCATAAGTGAGATAGATCACTGTGTTGAGATGTAAGTCATACGGCTTATGTTCTTTAGTTAGGAGTTAGGAGTGAGGAGTTAGGAGTTATATGGGTTTATAATTGAGAGATTGGAGTTTCTTCGGGCTTGATAATAAGGTTATCCTTAAGTCCTCAAACGCTGTTCGTGAAATACTATATCTTATCACTGTGTTGAGTTATAATACCGACCGTTCTCAATCTGACGTTACATAGAGAGTTGTAGGGTACGGCGCTTGTCGACGTACCGTGTACGTGAGCCTCTCAGAGTTTATCGCCCGACATTCTGCGGCATATCGCAAGCACAATACACTCAAGCGTTTATCTTATGTTCTCAAATGCTTCTTATGCTTGGAAAAGTCCCAGTCTATCAGCTTTTCGCCGTCTACTATAAAGGCTCTTCTTGCCAACAGCGCCAGTGGTTCGTCCGAGTAGCTGTCTGAGTAAAAGTCATCTATCTGAGAATCCGGATACAGCTCGCGGAATCTTTTGACCTTCTCCGCGTGATAGCAGTTGAGCCCGGTGTATTCTCCTGTATGTATATCGACCTTTGAGGCGATGACGGTGATGTTCAGCTTCTTCTCCAGCGGTTTCAGCAGGAACTCCGGTGACGCAGATATAATCACATCGTCATCCCGGTGGGCCTCGCGGTAAAAGTCTTTGATGCCCCCGAGCTTTTCAGCCCAGAACCTTTCAACGTCGCGCTCGCCGTCGCAAGCCTTCAAAAAACCGTACATCTTCTCCTTGAACTCGGTCTTTGTGCCGATATGAAACAGATAATACCTAAGCGTATAAAAGCCGGTACGGGGGAGAGATAAGAGGGCTTTAGGGTGCTTCTTCATGCACCACTTCACAAAATCCCGGGTAGAATCGCCGTTGTATATGGTCTCGTCAAAATCGTAAACATTCATATCCTTCTGCTCCTTAATGCACTCATTATATCCCCTAAGTGCGAGAAATACAATAAATATACCGATAAAATTCATAATTTCTTCATTTATATGCGAGTTTTGTATGATAAAATAAGCTAAATAATAGGGAGGACTATGCTTTGTTTGGATACATCAGGGTAGATCGGGCAGAACTGCTCGGCAAAGAGTACGACGCCTATAAGGGCATCTACTGCGCGCTGTGCAGACAGCTGGGCAGGGATTATTCGATATTCGCCCGCTTCAT
This sequence comes from uncultured Eubacteriales bacterium, assembly GCA_900319615.1. Lineage (GTDB taxonomy): Bacteria > Bacillota > Clostridia > Oscillospirales > Acutalibacteraceae > Ruminococcoides. The sequence continues at coordinate 5,985 of ONPE01000065.1, read as the reverse complement.
ACTGAGCTACGACTGCACCTTCTATGCTATGCTGGGTCTCGACCTTACAAAGGAGCCCCCGTGCTACGAGCAGAAGTGCTGTCGCTTCAACCCCTTCAAAAAGTGCCTGTACGCTAAGTCCGAGTCGGCGTCGCTGTCGCTTGCGGCAGCTTTGTCGGTGATCTCGGCATACTACAAGCTGCGCGACGACCTTATCGACTCGCCGTGGTACAAGAGATTAGCCTGCAGACTGATACAACCGTTCTTTGCAAGCTGGCGAAAAAAGGCGGCAAAAAAATACCCCGAGATGGACGCCTTTGTCGCAAAGATGCTCGAGAGCCAGTTACAGGCGGAGCGCGATGAAAGCTGCGTGCCGGATATGGCGGCTCAGCCTACAGCGGATATGCTCAAAGCGGCGTGCGAGATGCTCGTCGACAACATAGAGCTCAGAGATGATCTGCAGCCGGAGCGCACGAAGCGTATCGTCGGCACGATGGGCTACTTCATCGGACGGTGGATATATCTTATCGACGCCGCCGACGACTGTGAAAAAGACAAAAAGCACGGCTCCTTCAACCCCTATCTGCTTCCCTTGCAAACCGACGAGCCGCTTGCCGACTACATAGAGCACTCGCTCAACAACGCCTTGTCCGAAGCCTTGTTATCCTACGGGCTTTTGGATAAAGGCAGGTTCGACCCCCTGATAAATAACGTCCTTTGCGTTTCATGCATAAGCATACAGAACAACATCCTGGAACGATACAGACAGGAAGATTCGGAGAAATCAAATGAAGAATCCATATGAAGTACTCGGCGTGCCCGAGACCGCCACAGATGAAGAGATCAAAACCGCATACAGGAATTTAGCGAAAAAGTATCATCCCGACAACTACAACGACAGCCCTCTTGCCGACCTTGCGGAAGAGAAGATGAAGGAGATCAACGAGGCTTACGACACTATCTGCGATATGCGCAAGAATGGTTCGTCTTCGTCTTATACCTCGGGATCATACGGTACCGGTTCGTCGTATGCCAAGACCTCTTATCCCGATGTTCGCAACTATATCATGAACGGCAGGCTCGACGATGCGATGGAGCTTTTAAACGGCGTGGCCGAGACCTCCCGCGACGCTGAGTGGTACTTCCTCATGGGCATGGTATTCTCCCGCAAGGGGTGGAGCGATCAGGCGTATCAGTACTTCCAGCGCGCTTATCAGATGAATCCGGGTAATCCGGAGTTCAAGGCGGCGTTTGAGAATATGAACGCAAGGCGCGCCTATTCCAACCCCGGCTACAATACTACCGGCGCCGGTGGCTGTTCTATGTGCGATATCTGTACCGGTATGCTGTGCGCGAACTGCCTGTGCAACTGCTGCGGCGGTAACGGGTGCTGATATGAAAACCTCTGTAAAAGTATCTTTGGGCGGCGTAGTAGCCGCCCTGAGTCTTGTATTGATGCTTCTGACGTCGATCATACCCTTCGGCACCTATGCTTTCCCTGCTTTTGCGGGCATACTTCTTGTGCTGCTTGTATTCAACCTTGGCTACGCCTATGCGTTCGCCGTGTATTTTGTGACGGCGGCATTATCCTTCCTGCTCGTTACCGATAAGGAGGCGGCATTATACTACGCCATGTTTTTGGGCTTTTACCCGATATTAAAGGGAGTTATAGAGCGGATACCGTCAAAGCCCGTGCATTATATTGTCAAGCTCGCACTGTTCAACGTCTGCATGATCGCCGCGTTCTATATCGGGATAACGCTGCTCTCGATACCTAAAGAGAGCTTCAATCTCTTCGGCGTATATCTGCCGTGGGTGTTTTTGATACTCGGCAACATAGTTTTTATCATATACGACCTATGTATTACAAGACTTGTTACACTTTATCTGCTCAAATGGCATGATAGGTTAAATAAAAATACAAAGCTGTAACTCTGATTGAATTACCCGTGAAAAAATAGTAAAATAGACTGAGAATATAATTTCACTCTATCGAAAGGCGGTAACGCGATGAAAAAGCTGAAGACCTTAGCCTGTATCACCTTGGCGGCGACGATACTTACGTCCGCTTTTGCCTTCGGCATACCCTCGGCTTCTGCGGAGGATACGGAAGAAGATACAGAGCTTGCCGCTGTGGGAGCGGAACATCGATCAGTTTCGTGGAGCTCCCTCCCGTCTGTGGATACAGAGAAGCTGAACAAGACCGTGACCAACCTGTACGCAGATAAAAGAAGGGTTTTCCTCGATATATACGAGAAGCATCAAATGACGGTATTGGACAGCTATTCGCACAGCATTAACGGCAGGGTGAGCTTTTCATCCTCCGACAGCAAAATCGCGGAAGTATCCGAGACCGGCATGATAACCGCCGTCAGCAACGGAACTGCAGAAATAACGGCGACCGATCCCGTGACCGGCGGCTCAGTCGTATGCGGCGTATATGTCAACACCGATTATCATCCGACTGAGAAGCCGACGATCCGTCCTACCGAGGAACCGACCGAAAAGCCCACTCAGAAGCCTACGCAGAAACCCACCCCCAAGCCGACCGAGCCGCCTACACAAAAACCCACTCAGGCTCCTACTCAAAAGCCCACGCAGCCTCCGACCCAGAAGCCTACTCAGCCGGCTACCCAAAAGCCGACTCAGGCTCCCTCGGGTAAGCTGGAGCTTAACGCGACCTCGGCGACCGTATACAAGGGCTGCATCTATCAGATAATAGCGAAAACCTCCGACTCCGTCAGCTACAGCAGCTCAGACAGATCTGTAGCGACAGTCGACGGCAGCGGTATCGTTACCGCCGCAGCTGCAGGCACCGCGACTATAACCGTCAGCACCTCGTCCGCTTCGGCTACCTGTAAGATCACCGTCAAAGCAGGGGAGAGCGTAAATATCTCTCATACCTCTGCTACGGTTGACCGCTTCATGACCTTTTTGATGTCCAGCAGCACATCGGGCGTATCATGGAGCAGCTCCGATACCTCAATCGCCACCGTAGAGAACGGCTATGTTTACGGCGTCAAGGCAGGCACAGCCGTTATCACAGCTTCTACCTCCAAGGGCGCCGCTACCTGTCTGATGACCGTTGCTCCGTCCAACGTCGTGCGCTTTGCGTACTGCTCGCCCAACTGCGCGGCGAAGAATCAGACCGTCACCCTTATCTGCATTACCGACACCATGCGTACAGGCGTGCGCTTCGGTATAGACATGGGCTCATCCACGCGCTATGTCGACGCGACCTCATACACCAGAGACGAAGATACATATGTATGGAAGGGTACTACGTCCTTCTCTCAGGCAGGCACATATGAGGTGAAGGCATATTCTCAGTTCAACAACGGTACCGAGTGGTATACCTGCGAAGACGGCTACACCACGGCGTTTGTCGCGGATTCCACCGACAGGACTACTACCGTCTGCGCCGAGAGAAGAGCCTCAGACGAGGTCATCGACCTGATCTCTACCTTCGAGGGCTTTTTACCGTCCGTTTACTCCGATCCGTTTACCGGCGATCCGACTCTCGGCTACGGCAGGGTAGTGTATGTCGGTGAAGAATTCTACAACGATCTCACTCAGGCGGAAGCGTACGCCTATCTTGTACAGACCGTCAACAATAACGGTTATTCGGATAACGTCAACGACTTCCTGATGAGCAATAACGTCAAGTATAACCAGCAGCAGTTCGACGCGCTCGTCTGCTTTGTTTACAACACCGGCGCAGGACCGCTGTACTACGACGACGATCTGATCAACGCCCTCCTCGACTGCTCCGACGGCTCAGGCTCCGGCTCAAGTAAAAGCTACTATATCAACGGCGACTACGTCCGTATCCGTAAGGGCGCAGGTACCTCCTACGACATCATCAGGGAGCTATCCTACGGTACCGCTCTTACAGTGCTGTCGACAAGCAACAGCGATTGGTACTACGTAGAGCTTTCCGACGGCACAAGGGGCTACGTCAGCTCGGATTATATCTCTTACCGTTCGTCGGGCGGCAACCTTGACCTCAACTATATAAACAAGCAGAACTTCATCAACAAGCTGTGCCAGTATCACCATGCCGGCGGACAGTGCGTGTACGGTCTGCTTTACCGACGCGTAGATGAGACCGAGATGTTTTTCTACGGCGACTATGAGCCAAGCTACGGCGACTACAAATACCCGATAAGCTTCACCTGCGCCAACAACTCATCCTTCCACACATAACAGCATAAACCAAACAAGCCCTGCATAATATTATTCAGGTGATGTTATGAAGGGCTTTGTGCTGACATTAAGGAACGGTAAAAATGATCTTAGAGCGCCCGATCTCAGGGGAATAGGGAAGAGGGTAAAGGCTTTTATCACAGGCTACGGCTTACAGAGCGTTTTCGCGCTGCTGTTCCTGTTCGGGCTGATCGTCGGAGTCGCGTGCAGCGCTTCGTTCGATGAAGATACCTTCAAGCGGCTCGATCTGCTGTTCACCACCAATATCAGCGCCCGTGCAGATATGAACGTCCCGGATATATTCATATCCTGCTTCGTATCGTATTTTCTGTTCGTGTTCTGCGCGTTTTTATCGGGGATATCCCTTTGGGGCTTTGCAGCCGTGCCGCTGCTGTCGGCATTCAGAGGGTTTTGTGTCGGCTTGTCCTCGGCGTTCGTATTCTCGGTATACAGACTATCGGGCGTCGGCTTCTACATACTTGTCATACTTCCGGGGACGATATTGTTCCTGCTTGCGTATATCAGATATTCCGCTCATGCGTTCAGACTGTCGCTCCGATATGCCGGAGCCTCCTTGTGGGGCGCAGACAGGGAACCGGAGCTCAGGACATATCTGAAACACTTTTTAAAAAGAACACTGTTCACGCTGCTCGCTGTCACAGCCTGTGCGGTGACGGATCTTGTGCTGTGGATACTGTTTGCGGATAAATTTCAGTTTTGATACTGTTTCCGATCAACCTTATGCGGATGATTCCGCTGATAAGCTTTTTTCGGAAATTAGTATAGTGAGGATTTTATGGAAAGAAAAAGAATGAGATTTGAGATATTACTGGAGCGCTTCTTCGGTAATTTTCTAAAGATTATTTTGACAAATCTGCTGTTCGCGGTACCGTCTGCGATAGTCTTCGCGGCGCTGTACTTTTTGAACACGGCGCTTTTCAACGGTAAGATAAGCATGCCGCTCATGCTGACGGCGATCATATTCCTTTTCCCGTTTTACGCGGGAGTGGTCGCAGTATGCCGTAATATTGCAAGAGGCGATGAGAACGTATCCGTTGCAAAGACGTATTTCGGCGCGATACGCGCTAACTTCGCTCCGTTTATACTCCATGGCGTCGTAGTTTATATCATAGCGCTGTTCAGCGTGCTGTCCATATCTTTGTACACATCTTTCCTGTCTAACAGCTGGATATTCTACGCTCTGCTGTTCTTCTGCATCCTGATCGTGCTGTTCCTGCTGTATGCGGTTTTTTATATCCCTCTGATGACGATAACCTACGATATACCGCTTAAGTACATCTACAAAAACAGCTTTTTGATGTCCTTCGGTGAGATCAAGAACAATTTCTTCGCCACCATAGCTCTGGCGGTCGTCTTCGGTATCTGCTTTACCGTTACGATGTTCGCTAAAACGACTACGGTGCTGATGATCGTCCTTGCGGCTATGTGGGCGCTTCTGGTGCCTGCTGCGGCTACGTTCATGTATGTATTCTTCATCTACGACGGTATGACCTCGATGATAGACAGCAAGCAAAAGGGCGTGGACAGAAACGCCGTTAAAGAACAAACACCCGAGCCTGTGCGCGACGAATATGCTGATATCGACGTCTCTTCTCTCAAGGACACCGACGAGTATATCTTCCACAACGGCAGGATGGTAAAGCAAAGCACGCTCCTGCAGATACTCAGAGAGCGTGAGCAGAATAAGGAAGGCGATAAGGATGACTAAAAAGCCTTTGATAATCGCAGCTTTGGCTGTGGGCGTTGCCGCCGTATCGGGCGTAGCGATCGCCAACAACA
>ONPE01000090.1 GCA_900319615.1 uncultured Eubacteriales bacterium | reverse complement strand
AAAGCGAACGATAATTTCTCCAACGACTCCTGCTATGTCGCGCTGCTCGGCTCTTCGTCGGAGATACTCAACCAGAATCTTAGGCAGTACTCTGTTCATACCTGGTACAACAAATGCGACAGAAAAAGCGGATACGCTGTCGAAGACTATGACGAAGCAGCGGCATATCTCGGAGTGACGTATACCAATAATCCCGCGAAAGCAATACACGGCTTGCTGCGATACAAAGCGCAGCTCGGCGTGACTCCGACAGAGACCCTTACGGTAAACGGCGCGAAGTACTCGCTGGTGCAGAACGTCACAAACAAAGAACCCACGCCGATAGTATCTCCGACCGGTGAAATGTACTATCTGTACGCTACGACAAGCTCGGGCGGCAGCTCTACAGGCGACGCGCTCACCGAGATACAGATATCCGAAAAGGTGTTTGAGCCGGGGCTCTCAACCGTGCTGACGGTCGATCACGGCGATAAAGCGGCGCAAAAGGACTTTTACGGCAACGTAACGGCTGAGGCGGAGTACGCAGTACCCTACGGCGATACCGACGACAGCCTTTATATCCATCAAAAGACCAACTCCGAGCTTACAGGCATCGACAGCTTCTTTGTCGGCGTAGGAAAGTCCGAGAGCGAGGCGATGAAGGATCTGCTCACGCAGGGCGCGACGAACTGTCTGCCCCTTAATCTTAACAAGGGCGCGTCAAACGGCGCGAGCGTCTTCATCGGCTACCATTACTACAACCCCGATTACGTCAATACCAAGAGGACGAAGTACTATATGGAGAGCGCGGTAAAAGACCTGTATGTCTACGTCGGCGATGATCCCGAGAAGCGCCTGACTATCGACAAGCGCAAGTACACGCTCTGCGGTAACCGCAACCTGAACTACGGCACTGACGGCACGCCGATGTATCTCTATCAGACAACGGCGCTGATCAACAACAAGGATAAGAACGACGCCTCGTATATCACATCCGTCGCCGCGGCTCAGTATGACCGTGTTCCTGCGGATATCGCCGATAACAGGTGGGAAAACCTCCTGACGACAGAGAATAAACGTATTAATATGAATGAAGGTATCAACGCAGGAGTAAGGGCGTTTGATATGAATGATTCTCAACAGCATCTCGTCGATTCAAGGATATTTGTGTTTGTCCACCGCAACGATAATTACGTCAAGCCCGAGGCTGTCATCACCGGCGGCTATTTCACCGATACCACCACCTTCGGCGATGTAGTTCTCAGCAAAAAATAATACTGATATTCAATAAAAACCTTTAACATTTATTGCGTTATATTCCGTTAATAAATATATAAAACTGTTAACGGAATGTTAGTATAACCCGGTTTTCGGAAGATCATCACGCAAATGAAAACAGCGGGGATGGACGCTTTGTCCTCCCCGCTGTTGTTCTGATATGGGATATATTTTTCTGATAATACAATGACGATGACTATTAAATCGGCTTACCGATGTTTTCATACGAAGGCATATCTTCCAGCCGTTTTCGGATACATGTCGCATCGAGGATCGTGACGCTGTTGTCATCATCAACGTCGGCGGCAGGATCGTTGATCTCGATCGGGATCAATTATCTGAGATCACTGGATATATACGATCGCGGTTTCACGGAAAGCCGTGACGATGCGGACGATCGCAGAGTAGATCAGACCTGCGCAGTACAGATACACGATCATATTCGTCGAGCGCATGAAGATGATGCAGAGTATCGCGATGACGACGTTGATGATACCGGATATAAGGCTTAGCTTCCACATCGGCGCCTGATACCTCTTCGCCTCCAAGGCGCGCAGGATACTGACGACTCCGGCGAAAGCGTAAACCACCACAAGATACAGGACGATGTATATCTTTGGGATATTAGTCAGCATCATGGTAAACATACCGAGATCCAGTACGACTACGGCAAGATACAGCATGATCCTGCCGCCGACCATATGCCGCGCCATCGTCACGTAATATATAAGTGTTTTGATCCCGTAAATAAACAGGGATATGCTAAGGATAGACGCAGTTAAGATGATGCCCTCTTCGGGAAAGGCGATAAGTATCAACGCGCCCAAGATGATCGCTATACCGATCAGGATGTTTTTTATTCTCTGACCGCTGCTCATGCTTTACCGCCTCCTTTTGTCTGATCGACCAAGCCCTTGAAATCGCGGTTGCCGCGAAAGCCTTTCTTCTTATATTCAATGGAATAACCTGCCAGCTTGTTGCCTGATTTGAAGATACGGTTAGTCACCATGCTCTTTTGCGATAAGGCGGCAAGGATGAATTTGCCGAGGAAGGTAGAGTCCTTCTGCTCTTTTTCGGCGCCGGTGTATTCATCCTGATAGCGCTCTATATCAAAATCATCTATCGTGCAGCCTGAGAGCTCTTCGCCTAATGCCTTCCAGTCTTTACTGGCTCCCGGCTCACCCTGACGCTTGATAAGGATCGCCTTGATCCTTGCCTCATACGGCGCGACCTTCTCGCTGTCGTAGGTATCCTTTTCAAAGGTCTGTATATCGCCGTGCAGATACCGCAGAGCGTATACCATCTGGCAAAATGCGGAAAAATATTCTTTGGGATTATCCTTGAGTATCTCCTGATAATCCGCCCATGCCGGCAGATATTTGTAGCGCATAAAGCTGTAATCGGGCAGATGTCCGGCTCGTCCGTGACCGAGATTCATGATCGTGTTCTCGCTTGTCTGGTACAGGCTGTTGACATAAACGCTGTTCTCAAAATCATCGGGAGTGCCCGGGTTATGGATGAACTTGACCTTTCTCTCAATAAACCTGTCGCCGTCGGGCACAATCTCATAAAAGTGGTAGTTGGTGTTATTGATAGCAAACGAAGGCGTGCCTGCAAAGTAGCTGTGAGCCCATGTATCTGCGAGTACGTGCATCGCGACGCCGACAGCCTGCAGCGACTTGCCTTTCGCGAGCTCTACGGTATCGACGAGCAGATCGCCGTTAGGCTTACAGATCAGGCGGTATTTATCCAGATACTTTTTCCCGCATCTCTTCCTTGTCGCGTAGAGATCGTAAGGGAGAAAATGAAACGACGCCCAGATACGGGTGATATCCTGCAGGCCGACGCGGTCGACCCTCGCGTCCATCATTTCAAGCTGCAGCTGAGTCGTCGCGGCGGAAAGCGGAGCCTTCAGCTTTGAGAGAAGCGTAACGGAGCACCAGTCGACGAACTGTGCGCTGTAGCAGATCGAGAGGCACTCTTCGTGAGAATAACCGGCAAGGTATGCCGCGCAGTAGGTAGCGTAATAGTGAAAATCCCTTTGCATCATTACACCTCCCCGAGTTCTTTTTTCAGCTTCTTGACGGTAAAAGCGGCGACAAGAAGCTCGACCGTGGCGATCATGGACGTCGCTTCAACGATAAAGGATACGATCAGCTCTAAAATAGATCGATCGGCTGTGTCAAAAAAGATCAGCACGAGAGACGCCAGAGAAGCAATCGCGATCAGTATCGCTACCACGATATACCCGTAACCCTTCTTCTTCCCGAATCCCTCGGCGCGGGCGGACAGACCGACGAATAGGCGTATCAGAAAATCGATCAGCAAGACCCCGCCGATGAGCGTAAAGAATAACACACGGTAGAACAGCCCGTCGGGAAGATCATCCACCATATCCTCCTGCAAGAAGAGAAGCAATATCGTTTTCAAAACGGTCCATAAACCGAAAATAATCACCCCGAGGCCGCTGACCGTCAAAAGATTCTGGTAACGCCTCATTTTTATCTCTTTCATCTTATCTCTCCTTATCTGTCAAGCACATACAAAATGACAGCAAAGTTCATCCGCAGCTTAGTTTGCCTTTCTGTCAAGCCGAGATCTGTTCTCTCCTGTCATATTCGTCTGCCGAACAGTGTTGATATATTCTTTTTTTATTTTACCATACCGCTTTAGCTTCGACAAGAGAAAATGTCGGTTTTTCTGAAACAAATCCGATAGGGGGCTCCGTTACGGAACCCCCTGTTCTGCAAATCACTTCAATCAATCGCTCATGCAAGCTCGTCTATCGGGAATGGCACTTCCATATCAGCCAACCAGCGCAGGATATATGTCGCGTCAACTGCGGTTATCTCTTTGTCGCCGTCGACGTCCGACGCCTTTTCGCTGAACGTATCGGGAAGGTCGAAATTTACGAGTCTGCGACCGATCCATGTTGCGTCGATCACCGTAACATCCCCGTCGCCGTCAACATCACCGACGATACACAGATCGTCCGTGATCCCGAAATAATCGCTCAGCCATGCGTTACGCTGAGCACACCAGCTTTTGAGAAAAGCATAGTTCTCTTCATAGGTGTCAAAGGGGACCTTCTGATAATTCAGCCACCATCTGCCCACGCGCCATTTGCCGAAATTACGTGCAAACAGATCCGCGTAACGTTCACGCAGCACATCAAGCAAGCCGCCGTCGGCCGAGATATTCTCTATGTAGTCACGGTGCAGATAATACACGCGCCTGAGCTCTTTTTGGAACCAATCCTTGCCGCAAAGATAGCGATAGAGGTTTTTGCTGCTCTGCATGATGCCGTCGCTTTTGCTCGCCTCCTTTGCGGATGAGGACGAAAGATCGCCGTTGAGGTTACCCAGCGAGAGATCATAGTCCCAAGGAGGGCCGGCGTACAGTTTGCCGTCCTTGTAGAAGAAGAACACCGAGCTGAAGCCGAAGTCGGCGGTCTTGGCGTATTCATTCAGTATATAGAACGCGGCAAAGGAATCGACGTCGATCTTCTGCCTGATCTCAGCCTCGGTACCCTTGTCCATCGTATTTATGATATCCGACATAACGCCCTTGATGTAGTCGAGCTGATCGTCGCCGGGGTCTTCGGGATCGCTGACGATAAAGCGATTACCGCTTACGGTGATATAGGTCTCGTCATCCTCGACTCTCGACGCCTCGACCTCGAGCAGGAAATCCTTCTTCCCGTCGTTGCTCTCGACGTCTATATCGACCCTGTCCTTGCCCTCCTGCACCGGCTCATATACCGTGTAGCAGCCCCTATACTCGTCGTCAAGCCACAGCTCGACAAAGCGCTGTTCGGATGTATAAGGCAAGTCCATCTCCTTTGCCCACTCAAACATGAGGAAGTTCCTGAGCAGGGTGGGGTCAAAGCAGTTGGCGAGCAGAGCCCACTTCTTCCCCTTCCCCATGCCGAGCACCTCGGTCTTTTTATCAAACTTAAATGTAAAGCCTTTCTTTTGGATCGAGTCTATCGCCGTGCTGTTGCCGCGCACCTTAAACAGCACGTTGCCGCTTAGCACAGCCTCGTCGGTATCGGTGATCCTGATCTGCGCGTTGACGTATCCGTCCGATTTCAGCAGAGCAGCGCCGTTGCCGCTCTCGGTATGTATGTCTATCCTCGGTACGACAAGCTCGTCCGAGCCCGTTGAAGCGATATCAAAGTCGTTTTTGCCGCTCACCGTATCCCTCGTATCCTCCGGGACATATCTGGGCGGTTCCGTTTCCTCAGCCGAGGTCATGACGACAGCGCATGATGCGAGCATCGTCAGCACGATCAAAACCGAAAGTATCCTTTTCATTTTATCCTACCTTTCTCCGGACTGTGGTGATCTGTACTATGTAAAAGAATCACATCGGAAAGCAATATCAATCCTCGCCCTCGGTGTACTGGTCGACGGTCGAAAAGTACGCGCTGACGGGGGTATCGTTGCTCTCGACCGCGCTGAGCTTGCGGCTGATCTGGCGTGAACGCACACCGACGAGCTTATCGAGCTCCTTGTTAGCCTGATCGAGCTTTGTCTGCGTAGCTACAAGCACGCTGTTGAAGGTCTCGAACTCCTTCTTGACGGAGCCGAGCAGCTTCCAGACCTCGGCGCTGCGCTTCTGCACGGCGAGGGTCTTGAAGCCCGGACCCGCGATATTCACCTTGTAGTCGCGCTGCAGCAGCTCGACCATGCCGCGGTTGACGACCTCGCTGTACAGCCCCTCGAAGGGCAGGAACATCACCGCGAACTCGGTGGTGTTAGGCGGGTCGATGTACTTGTCGCGGATATCCTTCGCCTCACGGCGGATGGTGTTGAGCAGAGTCTTTGTCGCGGCGTCCACAGCCTCCTTGGAGCCGCTGTCATAAGCGTCGCGCAGAGCCGCGTAGCTGTCGCCGGGGAATTTGCTGTCTATCGGCAGATAGATGAAGCCGTCGTCACGCGCGGGGAGCTTCACGGCAAACTCTACCACATCGCGCGAGCCGTGCTTTGTGGCTACATTGGTATCGTACTGGTCGGGGGTGAGTATTTCCTCGAGAATGCTGCCCAGCTGTATCTCCCCCACTATGCCGCGCGTTTTGACGTTCGACAGCACCTTTTTGAGGTCGCCTACGCCCACGGCGAGGTTCTGCATCTCGCCCAGTCCCTTATATACCTGCTCGAGCCTCTGGCTGACCAGCGAGAAGCTCTGGTTCATCTTCTCTTCTAAGGTCTTCTGCAGCCTTTGATCGACGGTCATGCGCATCTCGGCGAGCTGCTTGTTGTTGTCCTCGCGGATGTCGTCGAGACCGCGCTCCATGCTCACGCGGATGTTCTCGAGCTTCTGCTCATTCTCGAGGGAGAAGGTCTTGAAGCGATCCTCCAGATGGCTCATCTTCTCGCTTTGAGCGGCAGAGAAGCTCTGCTGGTTCATCGCGATCATATCGCCCATATTCTTGACCGAATTCTGGGTGGAGTTGACTATCTCGGTTCGCATTGCAGAGAGCTCCTCTGAGCTCGCTTTATTCTTCTTCGGAATTATAACTATCGCCGCAATACCGACTGCGATCGCAACGGCAGCCAAAACGACGAGTATGATGAACTGATATGTTTCCATACGGCACCTCTATACAATATGATGATGTTATTCTACCACTAAACACCAAGCATTGTCAAGCGGACGCGTGCGTCTTTATCCACCATACTGTTGACCTCGATTTTGTCAGACATACATTTATCACTGCGTTGTGA
>ONPE01000242.1 GCA_900319615.1 uncultured Eubacteriales bacterium | reverse complement strand
AAACTCATTTGCAAAGACTAAGTATAAAAAAGTCTGCAAAGGAGTTTTTATATGAAACGCGAAAATGGGAATCTGATTTTTGACTGCAAACCGACGATACGTTCTTTTGCCGCTGTAGCAGGGAAAAAGGAGGGGGAGGGGCCTCTCGCGAAACACTTCGACTGCGTCATCCACGACAGCTACGCCGGTAAAGATACCTTCGAGCAGGCAGAGAGCGAGTTGATGAACGCCGCTGCCCGTCTCGCGATGGAAAAAGGCGATCTTCGAGCCGACGACATAGATATCGCTTTCTGCGGTGATCTGCTCAACCAGTGCGTCGCATCGAGCTTCGCGATGGCTCCCGTAGGTATCCCTTACGCTGGGATATACGGCGCTTGTTCCACGATGGGTCTCGGGTTAATTCTGTCGGCGATGGCGATCGAGAGCGGAGCCGCATCAAGAGCCGTATGCGCGGCGTCCTCACATTACTGCACCGCCGAGCGGCAGTACCGCTTGCCGCTGGAGTACGGCTCCCAGCGACCGCCCACAGCCCAGTGGACAGTCACCGGCTCCGGAGCCTGCATCCTCGAGCGCATCGACACACCGGACAAGCGGCAAACCATATCATCCGACATTGATGCTACCAAAACAAAGCGAACCAAGCCCGCCTCCGAATCCCCGTATATTGCCTCGGCAAGGATCGGCAAAATCACCGATTACGCCGTCACCGATCAAAACAACATGGGCGCCGCCATGGCACCTGCGGCGGCGGATACCATATACTGCTGCGGCGGATACCATATACCGCTACCTTGTCGGGAGCGGGACGGAGCTCGGGGACTACGATATGCTTTTCACCGGCGACCTCGGGCGCGTGGGGTCGCGGCTGCTGCGCGATCTTTTGTCGGAGAAGGGGATCGACCTCGGGTCGTATCACCGCGACTGCGGGGTGATGATTTTTGACGAGAGCCAGGATGTGCACGCCGGAGGCTCCGGCTGCGGATGCTGTGCGTCGGTGCTGTGCGGATATATCCTCGACGCTATGCAAAGGGGAGAGTACCGCAATATCCTGTTCGTGCCGACGGGCGCGCTGCTCAGCCCTACGACCGTTATGCAAAAAATGACTATCCCCTCGGTCGCGCATTTGGTGAATATAAGGATATAGGGGATAGGTTATCTGCGGCTGTTACAAGCTCATGGAAATGAATGCGACTTTGCAAAAAAGAAACGCACCCCTGTGGGTGCGTTTCTGCGTGTTAAAACCGATTGCTGTTTTGGAAATGGAACTACAAATTGTCATTGCAAGTTTATGTGTGATCCTGCACTTGTGGCAATCATGATTCAGTAGGCTACGCGGAAGCTGCGCTCGTCTTCTTCAAGGGGGATGTCGGCGTACTCGAGGTGGTCGATGCGGATGTATGTGCCGGCTCGGATAGCGGCGAGCACCTGCGCTATTTGCTTTTCCGTTCCCTGTATCTCCATCGTGACCGAGCCGTAGCGCTCGTTCTTCACCCAGCCGGTGGCTCCGTACAGCTGAGCCGCGTGCATGGCGCGATAGCGGAAGCCGACCGCCTGTACGCTGCCGTAGAAGGCATAGCGGCGTCTGATGATCTTCTTGTTGAACAGCGTCATTTCATCACCCCGACGGATAGTTTGCAGCGATACCGCACATTTCGATGCGTGTATCCTGCCGTAATCTTATTATAGCAGGATAAGCGGCGGTTGACAATAGAGAGTATCATTGATCTCCTTGCCGATAACGCGATAAATAAAGTCGGCACCGCACGATCCGCGGCGCATATCTTGCTCTCGTTTTATCCGATGATTCGAGCCGAGTACCGACCTCTGAAAAATGCGGACTTTTTGTCAGAAATCAGCAATAATCATTGACAAGATATTCATTAAATTGTATAATATAACAGAATAGTATAATAGGATAATTGTATAATATACCCTCAAGCAAGGTGAATAGTTGAAGATCATAAGTTGACAGGCATTAGATATCGGAGGTCATGAGTTATGGAGAGAAAAAAGCGCAGCACAGCATGGATAATAACGATATGCAGTATGTTTGTCGTTGTCATTCTGGTGGTCGGTACGCTGTGGGTCGGTATCAGCACAAAGCAGGATACCGACAAGGCGGTACGCACGGTCAGCCTGCTGTATCTTGACGAGCTCGCCGGACGGCGCGAGCAGGTAGTAGAAAACAACCTGCAAAACAAGATCAAGACCATACGCGTCGCTATCGACCTGATGACCGAGACTGATCTCAGCGACAAGGAGCACCTCGCGACATACCAGTCACGCATGAAGAGGCTGTATGATCTGGAGAAGTTCGCCTTTGTCGATGAAGACGGTTTGATCTACACCTCGTCCGGTACGCAGAATAATATCAAGGACTACGGCTTCGATTACAAGACCATAACCGAGCCCGAGATATCCGTGCTCAATCTTCACAACGCCGATAAAAAGGTCATCATCGCCGTACCGGTCGATATCCCCTTCGAGGACAAGCACTTCAAGGTCTGCTTCATGGAGATCGACATGAAGGTCATGCTCGACGGCGTCTCGATGGCTCAGGGCACCGGCGGCTCGACCTTCTGCAATATCTATACCAAAGACGGCGTCGCGCTGAGCAACACGGTGCTCGGCGGACTATCCGTAGACGATAATCTGCTGGACGCGATGAAGAACGCAGAATATGAGAGGGGCTTCTCCTACGAGGGTTTTCTCAACAAGTTAGAGGCAGGCGAGAGGGGCGAGGTCTCCTTTACCTACAAGGGCATCCGCGAGACCCTGAGCTTCGTCCCCGTAGAGCACACGGACTGGTTTTTGACCTATCTCGTCAGAGAGAGCGTCATCAGCGACCAGATCGGCTATATCAACAGCGATATCAT
>ONPE01000259.1 GCA_900319615.1 uncultured Eubacteriales bacterium | reverse complement strand
ACCTCCTCGTCGGAGCCGGACTCGATGTTGAGCCTTATTACGCCGGCGTTGCCTGCCATGTAAAGCTCGCCCTTATCGGTTACGACGCTGTTGGAGTTTGCGGTAGAGGTGCACGAAAGACCGTTAGATATCGTATAGCGGGTCACGTTGATATCCTCGTTTTTGAGCATATCATCGGTCGGTACGACATAGATACCGTTGCTGTTGAGCACCCACATCTCGTCCTTGCTGTTCTGCACGAAGTCGAAGTTGTTGGAGTAGGGGAAGTTCTTTACATGGGTGAACTTGTAGCCGGGCTCAAAATAGCCGATGGAGTTGCTGGAGATGACCCAGATGATATCGCGCTTGTGATCGCGCTTCATGAGGAGGATGGTGTCGGAGGTCAGCCCGTTGTCGAGGGTCAGGACCTTTGTTTCGCCGTCTTTGATTACATAGATGCCGGCGCCGTCGGAGCCTGCGAGGATATCGCCGTCAAAGCCCTCGGCTACCGTCAGGATGATCGGGTTTTCGAGCCCGTCGTCCCTGCCGTAGTTTTTCACGACCTTGTCATCCTTGATGACGCTCACGCCGTCGCCTGTAGCCACGACGATAGAGCCGTCGCTGAACTCTACCACGCGCCTCGCCTTGTTGGAGATCATGCCGTTGTCCTGCGTGTACTGCGTCAGCTTGCCGTGGTCGTAGCAGAACACGCCCAGACCCGTCCTGTCTTTGCTGTCTGTGATTATCGAGCGTATGCGGTGACCTTCAAAAACCTTTTTCAGATCGGTGTATGTATCCGACGAGCCGTTGAGCTTGAACGGTTCCTTCAGCTCGAGCTTATCGTAAACGCCGTTTTGATCTATGATGTTCAAGCCGAGGTCTGTACCGATGAACAGCTTGTTGTCGTAGATGCCGGTGGCGTTGACAACGTCCGAGGGCAGCTGATACTGCTCGTATATATCGGTAAAGCGGTTCGGGGTTATCTCCATAACGCCCTGACGGGTGGAGGCGAACCACAGGTTGCCCTCATAGTCCTCCATGACCTTGTAGATGGCGTTGTTCATGGGCGAATTCTCCAGCACTTTGACCTTGGCGCCCTCGATCACGGCGATCTTGTCCGTCGCGCATACCCATATCCTGCCGTCGATGTAGTTCATGCTGTTCGGAGCCGCGAGCACCTCGTCGGTGAAGGATTTCGCTATCCTCGGGGTCTCTCTGAAATCGCAGTGGTACACGCCGCCGTTATCCGAGCCCAGATATACATAGCCGGGGTAGATCTTGCTGGGGAGGATACAGCTCACGTTCTCTACGGGGACGACGTCGTTCGGGAAGTATTTGACGACCTTGCCGTCCTTTAGGGTGAACATATCCTTAGCCTGCGAGATACAGTAGATCAGGCCGTCAGAGCCGATCTTCATATCTCCGATGTAGACGTCGTCGATACGCTCGTCGTCTATATGGGTGAGCTGCAGATCTTCGTTTATCGTGTATACGCCGTCCTTGGTGCCGACGTATATCGTGCCCTTCGGATCCTCGACGAAGCAGCAGATGGAGAGCGACCTGAGCCCCTCATCCAGCCCCCAGTGCATGACCTCGTCGCGGTAGAGCATGGCAAGCCCGCTGTCGTTAGAGCCGAACCACAGGCGGTCGCGGCGGTCGGCAAGCAGACAGATGACCGACGATATGCCCAGCGAAGAGTCCATGCGCTCAAAGCTGTTGCCGTCATAGCGCACAAGTCCGCCGTAGCTGCCTATCCAGATGAAGCCGTCGCTCGTCTGGGTGATCGCGTTCGCCTCGGAGGTAGGCAGACCGTTCGCGTAGTTGTACAGGATGCATGAGTAGCTGGCGCCCGGTGCAAGCGGATCAAAGGCGGGGAAGTTGTTGTTGCCGGTCTCGGCAGCCTCGGTTTTCAGGGTGCTCTGCACAGCCGTTACCGCCGTGAAAGCCGCCGCGATCATCAGCACGGCGAGCATCAGCGAAAGCCACCTTTTGCCTGTGTTCGGATAAGTATTTTTCAAATCGTCATCCCCCTACTACAAGAGCAAATAAATATGCATAAAGTATATCAAAACCATCTGTTTTTGTCTATAATTATTTGAATAGTTGTCGAATTAATAAACCAGATATTTCTCCAGCTTGTCGGCGATCTCCGACGGGCTCTCTTTTTGTCCGCTTTTCAGCCATAGGATGAACACGCTGTATATTCCGCCCGTCAAAAAGTATGATCTGTAGATATCGCTGATATCTTTTTTGTGCGGGATA
>ONPE01000145.1 GCA_900319615.1 uncultured Eubacteriales bacterium | reverse complement strand
AAGATATCTCTGTATGCAGGTCGCGTCGAGGATATCGCGCTCTTTGTCACGGTTGAAGTCGGAGTAATAGGTCAGCTTCGTCTTATCAAAGTACGGGTTGATATCATTATATGGGTCGATCAGATCGGTCGCGGGATACTCGCTGATCTCGGCATCACAGCGCTGGATGATCGTAACATCCAAGATCGAAATCTCGTCGTCGCGGTCGATATCGCCGAGCAGCCTGCCTCGGACGTAGGTATCTATGACTTCTGCCAGACCTTCGTACTTTTTGAAATCTTCGCCGACGGTCAGGTCGATATATCCGCCGCCTACAGATTTCAGCAGGGTATTGAACTGATCTGTTTCAACATCATATATCGCATAACCGCAATTGAACGGATAAGAGGTTGCGAAAAGCAGGGCACGGTTGCCGAGAACTGCAAACGCGGTCCACGTATTCCAACCGTCCTCTGCCCGTATCAGGGCATAATCTATCTCGCCGAGTTCGTTATAATGATAATAAAGCTCATTGTATATGGGTTGAAGAGACAAATTTTCACCGTATTGTGCTGCGTACTTATCCTTGTACAGATATTCTGTCGGAGCTTCGGTGGGATCGACGGACAGCGTATCCTGCGCGTAAGCAGCCACGCTCAGACAGCAGGCAGCCAGTACCAACGATAAGAATATGCATATGATCTTTTTCATGATAAATCTTCCTTTCTATTCTATATAATATAATAAAATGACGTGCGACCCGTGAGCCGCACGCCTAAAAACACCCGGCTCAGAATCGTCGCCAAACAATTTTTACAGTATCAAAACTAACACATAATTACCGTTAGAAGATAGCATAAAGAGCAAAGTGTTTTTATCAGGATAATAAAAACACTACCTTCATAATCGGTACAATTATGCGTAAAAAACACTATTCTACTGTAAAAATTGTTGGCACTTTTATCATACAATATTTATCCGGTTTTTGCAATAGTTTTATGTAGCTGATATCGAATTTTTCGGCTCCGAAAAAACGGCGCTCCGGATATCGGACAAAGTATACCCCTCCATAATATACACACATGAAATACCGTTTTGGTTTCATCAAATCATATTTTTTATTAAAAAAGTCCCCTCCGAATCGACGCGGGCGCAAATCGCATATCTTTGGTTTCGACGGACAGAGTATACCTCCTCATAATATAAACGCATGAAACACCGTTTTTGTTGCATCAAAATCAAAAATTTTTATAAAAAAACACCCGCCCGTTAAAGGCGAGTGCATATCGTATATATTTTGATACCGAAACCGGCGCTTTCAGCTGACGGTGACCGAGTTGAGTATCTCTTCAAAGTCGGCGCGGTCTGCGGCGGCGGTATACTTGCGCGTGATGTAGTGTATGGCGTAAAAGCTCTTCTTGTGCTTGAACATCATCAGGTCGCCCACCTGCACCAGCTTCTTGTCCTTGACCCTGTACTCAAAGCGGATGCCGTATGCCTTTTTGCCGCCGATCTTGGGGCGGAACTCGGCGATGCGCTGATAGTTGAGCAGATTGCGGCGCATACGCGACTCGACGTCGATCATCCGCATCTCGGGGTCAGACTGCAGGAACTTGGCTTTTGTCCAACTGACAGAGAGGATGATGTGGCGGTC
Organism: uncultured Eubacteriales bacterium; assembly: GCA_900319615.1. Lineage (GTDB taxonomy): Bacteria > Bacillota > Clostridia > Oscillospirales > Acutalibacteraceae > Ruminococcoides. Next base: position 5,292 of record ONPE01000145.1, on the reverse strand, counting down.
GGCGTCGTAAGCGCCCCAGCGGTTGTCGGGAGCGGAAAAGTATCTGGTCAGCTCCTCGGGGTTCATCTCGGTGAACGCGTCGGGATAATTCAGGCTGATCTCGTTGTTTATCTTCGCGCTTTTCATGCTCATTCCTCCGCTCTGAACTATGATGTTTTCTGCTCTGTCCTATGATATATAATTATACTACACCCTGCTGCGTTTGTCACTCAAAAGTTTGAGTTTTCGGGGCTTTTGGATGATAAACGGCATATTGCACAAACGACGGGAGCTTTTTTCGTCAGGCAGACCATATGCGGCTTACGCTGAGCCGATCTCGCCGTACCAAAGACGATTTATCTTATGTCCATGTTTTTATGCGTCCGCTTTTTATCGGCGTACATCTCGTTGTCCGCACGGTGTACAACCTGCTGTACCTGTGTATCGGTATCGGGTGTGTAGACCGCCATACCCAGGGCGACGCTGGCAGAGGTCCACGGCTCGGCGTCGGGGGCGTTCTGCGAGTCGACGAGGCGCGTCTTAACCTTCATCATCAGTATATTGCGGTTCGCATAGTCCCTGTTTGTCAGTATGACGACAAATTCGTCGCCGCCTATGCGAAATACCGGCGAGTGCTGATAAACGTCGCACAGGATCCCGCAGCAGGTCTGCAGATAAATATCGCCCTTTACATGGCCGTAGGTATCGTTGACCTTCTTAAGCAGATTGACGTCCGCCATGACTATGCCGAACTCCGCGCTGCCGTCTTCTATCGTCCTCTGCAGATGGTCGACATAATCCCTGTACGAGACCTTGTTGCCGACGTGGGTCAGCTCGTCCTTGCGCGCGATGTCGCTCATCTGCTCAAGCTCCATCTTGGTAGAGAGCATACTCTTGACCGTCACGCACAGCGCCTCGCTCATCAGGACGATCTTTTGCGCCAGCGACTCTACCTCGTTGCCGGTGTGGATATCGGGCATCTGTATCAGGAGCGAGTCGGGGTCGTTGCTGTCAAGACCGTTCTCCATATAGTCGGATACGCTCTGCTCCAGCGTTTCTATCGGTTCCACGACCTTTTTCTGGGTCCACAGCATGAACGCCATGGATATGATCAGGTCGCCCCATACGGTAACATTCTCAAAGTAGACGATATCCTCCTTGCCGTATGCGTCGAGATACTGCTTCGCGACCTCGGGGGAGTAGTCGTCGCCCGAGAGCGTGTTGAGGTCCAAGAAGTCCTCGGGGGTCTCTTCATATTCCTTCTTGCTCATAGCCTCGATGACGCTCAGGATATTATCCCTCTCTTCGGTGTTGAGCGGTATGATGATGTAGAGAAATTCAAGATCGGTGCTGTCTTTGCATTGATCCATATCCTTTTGCAGCTGCTTGTATTTCTCGGATTTTACTCCGGTTCGTATACATTCTGCGAGGTCGTCCGTATCTATCTTTGACTCTGTGTTCGTGATGATGTTTTTTAAGTGGCTCTCATACCGCTCGAACAGCATGACCTTATAGCTGAAATAGTTGAGCAGCGTGAGCACAACGCACAAAACAAAAAACGACACGATGCAGATCTTCATTATGCTTTTGCTCAGCGGATTTTTTATTTTTTTCATTCTTTTGCTCCGAAAAAGCGTTGTATTGATTGTTATTGCAAAGCCCTTGACACAACGTCGGGGATGCAGAGATCTTGACCGAAAATGCTTGATACCCCGCGCTTGCACAGGGGGTATCTTTTTGTGATCGCGCTATGTCGGATAATGCAGGAAAACTGCACGGACACAGCCCGATCACATAATTATACATCTTATATTTTAAATCTTTTTTTGTCGCTTGTCAACGGATTTGCACCTTTCGCGAGAATAATTTATTTTGTCAGCAAAGACGTCGGTATTGCCTTGATCAATGTATCTCCCGATTCGCGAAACGATCTATGAGGTAAATCGCCGATAAATTGATCGGATAATGTTGTAAAACCGATAAATCTGTGATAAAATATTATTTAATCACGGTGCTTTTTGAAAGCCGTGTTATCGTAGATCAGTGTAAGCAAGGCGCGCCGCGGGTCGTGCGGTGCAGCCATATTTTTAATTTTTCTGGAGGCAAAAATCATGGACACAATGTATATTTTTGTCGGGATCATCGGTCTTGTCTGTCTTCTCGGCTTTTTCAATGAAAAAGTCACCAAGCTGACATATGAGATCGCTCTGATGCTGTTCTCGACGATCTTAGGCGTTATCGGGCTCATCGTGGTGACTCTGTGGGAGAACACCGACGCAGCGAACGTCATCCAACAGTTCCAGGGGTTCGATATCCACGACTTCCTGATGCACGGCGTGCTGTGCTTTATGCTGTTTGCCGGCTCCTGCCATATGAAGCTGAGAGACTTCAAGGAGCAGGCGCGGCAGATAACGGTGCTCGCCTTTGTCTGCACCCTGCTGGGAGCGGTCTTCTACGGTCTGCTTATCTACGGCGCGGGGCTTCTCTTCGGCAGCCATCTTTCGCTGCCGGTATGCCTGATGTTCGGCAGTATCATAGCTCCTACCGATCCCATCGCCGCTACGGGTATCCTGAGCAAGTTCGGTCTGCCTAAGAAAACGTCGTTCCTGATCCAGGGCGAATCCCTGTTCAACGACGGCGTAGGCGTAGCGCTGTTCGTCTGCTTCTCCGGCATGGTCAGCGCGTCCGGGGGCTCAGCAGAACAGAGCATGGTGCTCCTTATGCTCAAAGAGATACTGGGCGCTCTCGCGGTCGCCGTGGGCGTGACGCTGCTGTGCTTCCTGATGTTCCGCTTCATCAAGCATTCGTATCTAAAAATATTCATCAGTTTGCTGACGGTCTCGCTGTCCTATGCTTTGTGCGAGCTGCTCGGCTTCTCCGGAGCGATCGCGTCCGTCATCTGCGGTATCATGTTCTCCGAGCTGCGCTCGAGATATGAGGACGCCGAGGATGAAGAACAGTCAAAGCTCTTTGACTCCTTCTGGGAGACGCTCGACGTCTTCCTCAACTCGGTGCTGTATGTCATCATGGGTCTGTCGTTCATCGTTGTACTGAAGATGGAGTATGTGCTCCTGCTTGCGGCGATAGCTGTTATCGCAAACTTGATCGCGCGCTCAGCCAGCCTTTCGATCTCCTCGCTTATCATCGGCGAGATACCCGACGGTTTCAGCCGCGGCGGATTTATCACGCTGTTTACATGGGGCGGTCTGAGAGGAGGCTTATCTGTGGCGCTTGCCATGAGCACCAAGGGTATGGTGCCGGATGATACCTACTATATCATCCTCGGCTGCACCTACGCCGTTGTATTCTTCACTACGGTCATCCAGGGCCTTACGATGAAGCCCGTCTACAATCGGATCAGCAGAAACGTGAAAGCCTGATCCGTTTCCCGAAAAAACATAATCACTTCAAGACCCTGTCACCCGGCAGGGTCTTTTGTTATGGATAAACAGTCCTGCCGGCGCCGAACAGGGACGATCAAGCTGCAGGGCGCACAACGTAATCATGCGATGTTGCCTGAAATCGAGAAAAAGTTCTTGTGTTATCGACCGCTTAGCATTATAATATATTATGAGTAAATGTATACGTAAAGGGAGTTGTATTTGCGCAAGCTTTTTCTCTTTCTGCATATAAACAGCGGCGTGAAAAATTGAGCATTTGTGTAGTGCCTGTGCCGTGTATTTGACTTTTCTTTCAGGAGGTTGAGCAAATGAAAAGCATCAAGAAGCCTTTGAGCCTGCTGTTATCACTCGTCATGATATTCAGCGTGTTCACGATCATCCCGACGTCCGCGTCTGCTGAGGACGCGCCCACCGTCACCCTGTCCAAATGGGTCGAATCGACTCAGGAGGACCAGGATGAATTCAGCTTTGAGGGTTTATACGACAACTTTATTTTCTGTCGTGTCAACCCGGATAAGAATCCTAAAACGGAAGCCAATCCCTGGGCTCAGAATGTTGTCTATGACAAAACGAACGATCTGTCTATGACCGGCGACGATACGAATTTTGCCAAAAATGATAACAACTATTATCAGCTGGATCATTATTACGGTGACAATTCCCATATAATATGGGGCTCATGGGAGTACTCCCAGTATTATGATAACAGCGACCTGATTTATCTGAAAGATAATGACGTTCATTTTTCAGACGGCTGTAAATTCTGGGCTTACACCTGGAAGGACGTTACCCTGACCGAGCACGCACAGGTTCCGCCGACCTATGAGGACGGCGTGTACAAGAACGGTACCGATAAGCCGTATTATACCTGTGAGGAAGAGGGAGTATACTTCGTATCCGACGGCAACGGTTCTTATGTTCAGATATCCGAAGCCAACCTGTTCAACGAGCCCTATTTTGAGTTTGATTCCTATAATAACGGCAGCGAGATAGGCGTATCTAAGTATAACGGCGCGGATACCGTCGTTACAATCCCGGATAAAATCCCCGATAACTATTACGACACACGGTATCGCGGCCTGCCTGTACATTATGTCCACTCTACCACATTCAAAGACAACACCTCTGTGACCAAGGTCGTCATGGGCGACATGACCCGGCACCTCGGCTACCGGGCGTTCATGGGCTGTACCGCTCTTGAAGAGGTCGAGATAGGCTCCGGGCTGAGAAAGATCGATTCGGAAGCGTTCTATAATTGCTCTGCTCTGAGGAAATTCACCTGTACAGCGACCGGGGATACTATCGAGGTTACGAAGTACCCGTTCGACAATAATATCTCAAACGTGACCTTCTACGGTCATCATAACGGCAGCTTCCGTGACGCTGTCAACGGTCATAATATTTCTCTCAACGGCACAAAGACCTACATCGGTATCGACGCGCATACCTGCAGCGCCGTGTTCAACTGGGACGGCTGCGCGTGCAGCAGCGCAAACGTGACCTGCTCTGCGTGCGACTTTTCCGGTACCGTCGACGCGACAGTATCCTCCGAAGTCACTACACCGGCGACCGCCTACACCGAGGGTGTACGCACATACACCGCTACCGCGGTATACGGCGATCAGACCTTCACCGATACGAAGGACGAGGCTATCCCGGCTCTCGGCGTGAAGTATCTCGATGAGAACGGCGAAGAGCAGACCGCAAACGGCGCGGTACAGATAACGGCCGACACCGCCGCTCTCTCTGCAGGCTGGTACAGCGTAGACGGCAGCGTGACCGTGAACGGCAGCATCGACGTCACCGGCGACGCAAAGATCATCCTGACCGACGGCGCCGCCCTGACTGTCACCGGCGAGCTTGGCTTGTACACCGCCGCAGATAATCATCCGATCACCGTCTATCGCCAGAG
>ONPE01000040.1 GCA_900319615.1 uncultured Eubacteriales bacterium | reverse complement strand
CTCGCGCAGGAGATCATTCATAAGGAGAACAAGAATGGCTAAGAAGATAGGCGGACTCGGTAAGGGGCTCTCGGCGATATTCAGCGAGAACGATACCGAGGATATGAACGAAATAGTCAGCCTGAAAATATCTCAGATCGAGCCTAACCGCAATCAGCCGCGCCGCAGCTTCGACGAAGAGGCTCTGCAGGAGCTTGCCGACAGCATCAGCGAGCACGGCGTGCTGCAGCCGATATTAGTTAGACCTCAGATATACGGCGGCTATCAGATAGTGGCAGGCGAGCGCAGATACCGCGCGTCGCGAATAGCCGGGCTCACCGAGATACCGGCGATCATCCGCGAGCTCTCAGACAGCGAGACCATGCAGATCGCGCTGATCGAGAACCTGCAGAGGAAGGATCTGAACGCGCTTGAAGAGGCGAAGGGCTACAAGACGCTGATAGACGAGTACGGCTTCTCTCAGGAGGACGTAGCGCGTACCGTAGGCAAATCCAGACCCGCAGTCGCCAACACCCTGCGTCTGCTCGGTCTGCCCGACGACGTCAAGGATATGCTCGAGGACGGCAGGCTCAGTGCAGGACACGCGAGAGCGCTGCTCGCTATAGAAGCTAAGGACAGCGTAACACAAACAGCAAAGCAGGTCGTCAAGGACGGCTTATCCGTCCGCGAGACCGAGAAGCTCGCGAAGAACTCCGCGACCGGGAATACAGCAAAAAAACCGAAGAAAAAATCCTCGGTACCGACCCTGTACAAGGAGGCGGAGCTCTCGCTCAGCGAGCACCTCGGCACCAAGGTAACGGTCGTCGAGAACAAGAAAAAGGGCGGCGGAACCTTGTGCATAGAATTCTACGACCCGTCCGAGTTATTCACGCTCACAAAAAAGCTCGAGGAGCTTTGGAACAAATAAGCAATTATGCGTGCGGGTTTGCGCCGCTTGATCGGTCGAGATCGCTGCGGTCATGGATCCCCTCGCGATAACAAATAAAAATGTATATGAAAAACTTTGAAAAGAGGCAAAAACAATGATCGACATCAAATTTTTAAGAGAGAACCCCGATATAGTCAAGCAGAACATCAAGAACAAATTTCAGGACAAAAAGCTCCCTTTGGTAGACGAGGTCATCGAGCTCGATAAGCAGGCGAGAGCCGCCAAGGGCGAGGCGGATTCTCTGCGCGCCAACCGCAACAAGATCTCCAAGGAGATCGGCGGCTGCTTTGCCCGCGGCGAGCGCGAGAAGGCTGAGGAGCTCAAGGCTCAGGTAGCCGCTCAGGGCGCTCAGCTCGAGGAGCTCGAGAAGAAAGAAGCCGAGCTCAACGAGAAGGTCACCGAGATCATGATGGTCATCCCGAACATCATCGACCCCAGCGTACCGATAGGTAAGGACGACAGCGAGAACGTAGAGATCGAGCGCTTCGGCGAGCCGGTCGTCCCCGATTTTGAGGTACCCTACCACACCGAGATCATGGAGAAGCTCAGCGGTATCGACCTCGACGCAGCACGCAAGGTCGCAGGCAACGGCTTCTATTATCTGATGGGCGATATCGCACGCCTGCACTCCGCCGTTATCTCTTACGCGCGCGATTTCATGATCGACAAGGGCTTTACCTACTGCATACCGCCCTACATGATCCGCTCCAACGTCGTATCCGGCGTTATGTCCTTCGCAGAGATGGACGCGATGATGTACAAGATCGAGGGCGAAGACCTCTTCCTGATCGGCACCTCCGAGCACAGCATGATCGGTAAGTTCATCGACACCATCCTTAAGGAAGAAGACCTGCCCTATACCCTTACTTCATATTCTCCCTGCTTCAGAAAAGAGAAGGGCGCTCACGGTCTGGAGGAGCGCGGCGTTTACCGCATCCACCAGTTCGAGAAGCAGGAGATGATCGTCGTCTGCAAGCCCGAAGAGAGCAAGATGTGGTTCGATAAGCTGTGGCAGAACACGGTCGAGTTCTTCCGCACCCTCGATATCCCGGTACGCACCCTCGAGTGCTGCTCCGGCGACCTCGCCGATCTCAAGGTCAAGTCCATCGACGTCGAGGCGTGGAGTCCCAGACAGAAGAAGTATTTCGAGGTCGGCTCCTGCTCCAATCTCACCGACGCTCAGGCGCGCAGACTCAAGATCCGCGTCACAGGCAAAAACGGCAAGTATTTCGCCCACACCCTCAACAACACCTGTGTAGCTCCGCCGCGTATGCTGATCGCCTTCCTCGAGAACAACCTCAACGCCGACGGCAGCGTGAGCATCCCCGAGGCTCTCAGACCGTATATGGGCGGCAAAACGATCATTAAGTGATCAAAAATCATGTAAAATAAAGCTGTCACACTGACACGACCTCTTGGTATTTAAAGCGCGGTAGTTTAACGACTGCCGCGCTTTTGTTATGCGGTCGACTTTCGAATTATAGTTTTGAGAAAAATGCAAAAATATGTTGCTTATATTCATTTGTTGATATATAATATAAATAATTATGAAAATTAATACTAATTAGCGAAAAATACCTATTAATAATCAAAAAATCCCGCGAGGTACGCGATGAATAAAGTCGAACAAAATAAATTAACCAAATATCTGTCACCCCTGGGGGTGTGGGCGCTGTCGTTCGGCTGCGCCGTAGGTTGGGGAGCCTTCGTCATGCCGGGCACAACCTTCCTGCCCATAGCCGGACCCGTCGGCACGGTCATCGGTCTTGCCGTAGGCGCGATCATCATGATGGTCATCGGGCGGAACTACTACTATCTGATGAACCGATACCCCGACGCAGGCGGCACCTACTCCTACACCAAGCTGATTCTGGGACACGATCACGGCTTTTTGAGCGCATGGTTCCTCGTGCTGACATACATAGTCATCGTGTGGGCGAACCTTACGGCGCTCGCGCTGATCGGTCGAAACCTGCTGGGCAATATGTTCATGTTCGGGTTCCACTATCAGCTCGCAGGCTATGACATCTACTTCGGCGAGATACTCGCGACCATCGGCGTGCTCTTCATCTGCTGCTTTATCTGTATGCTGAGCAAGCGGCTATCAGCGTGGGTGCAGATACTCATGGCTGTCATCCTGATAGGCGGCATCATCGTGTGCTTTGTAGCTGCGGCGGTCAGGAACGGCGGCGGCATGGCTTCGTATCAGCCGGCTTTCTCAGGTATGTCGAAATCCAACCCCGTAATGCAGATCGTAGGCATCATCGCGCTGGCTCCGTGGGCTTACGTCGGCTTCGAATCGGTATCCCACTCTACCGAAGAGTTCAAATTCAAAACCAAAAAATCATTTATCATAATTATCATAGCCCTGATAACCTCAGGTCTGGCGTACATCCTGCTCAGCCTGCTCGCAGTCAAGGCGCTGCCCGAGGGCTATGCCAACTGGGTAGAGTATATATCCGATCTGGGCAACGTTGAGGGCGTCGAGGCTCTGCCTACCTTCTACGCTGTAAGGAAGGCTCTGGGCGACGTCGGTATCGTCCTGCTCGGCGTGACCACCCTCGGCGGCATCATCACCGGCATCATCGGCAACACCGCCGCCGCGTCGCGCGTGCTGTACTCGCTGGCTAAGGACGAGGTCGTCCCGAAGTGGTTCGGCAGGACGAACGAAGACGGCAACCCCTTCAACGCGATCCTGTTCATCGCGGCGTGCTCGGCGATCATCCCGTTCTTCGGCAGGACGGCTATCAGCTGGATCGTCGACGTAACCACCGTCGGCGGCACCATCATCTACTGCTACACCTCCGCCGCCGCGCTCAAAGAAGCCCGAGCTGAAAAAGACAGGAAGATGACCGCCTTCGCTATAGCGGGCGTAGTTTTCTCGGTCGCCTTCGCGCTGTACTTCCTGATACCGAATATCTCCTCTGTCAGCACGCTCGGCACCGAGTCATACCTAATCCTGACGGTATGGAGCATCCTCGGTCTGGTATTCTTCCTCTCGGTATTCGGCAAAGATAAAAAGGGTCGCTACGGCAAATCCATCGTCGTTTGGCTGGTGCTGCTGTTCCTTATCATGTTCACCTCGGTCGTATGGATGCAGCAGGCTAACGGTCAGGCTATCAGCGGAGCAGAACAAGATATAAACGGCAGATACGGCATGGTAACGGAGCAGGATAAGCTCTCAGCCGCAAACAGCGACAACTCAGAGTATGTCGACGCTCAGATGAAGCGCCTCAACCAGTCGCTTACGGTGAACAACTTCATCCGTATAGTGCTGATAACGATAGCTGTTCTGATAATCTTCGCAGTCTACCGCCTGATGTTCAAACGGCAGACGGAGTTAGAGCGGATGCAGGATCTCGCGTACAAAGACGCCATGACCTCCGTCGGGAACAGCCACGCCTATCAGCAGACGGTGAAGAACCTCGATAAAGAGATCGAGGGCGGAGTTGTCTCCGGCTTTGCCGTCGCAGTTTGCGATATCAACGGGCTAAAGATCGTCAACGATAGTCAGGGTCACGCCGCAGGCGACAAGCTGATCTGCGAGGCGTGCCGGATGATCTGCGACGTCTTCGCCCACAGCCCCGTCTACCGTATCGGCGGCGATGAGTTCACCGTCATCCTGCGCGGCAGGGACTATGACAGCCGCAGCGAGCTGGTCGACTCCATCCGCGAAAACAGCCGCAAGAATATCGAAAACGGCGGTATCGTGGTGGCTGTCGGAATATCGGAGTACGACCCCAAAACCGACAGAAAGCTCAACGAGATCTTCTATCGCGCGGACACAGAGATGTATAAGGACAAGAAGGAGCTCAAAGAGCTCGAGAAAAAAGATGATGAATAAACAGAACATTCAGATAAAGCGTCACCGTACAGATATCCTGTGCGGTGATTTGTTTCTTGTTCAACATACATATAATTTTTAACTATGATTTGTGAATTAATACCCCTCGAATAATATTGAAACGTTTAACAAAAATGTGATATAATAGTATAAGAAAAATTATGCGCTCCGGGCTGTATGCTCCGGGGCTCACCTATGCCGTTGATTTTAAGGATTTCACTTGAAACGGTACGAAAATTAGCTGAGGGAAGTAGGGATATAGTGGCGTATTTGGAATATGATCAGATAGACGACAGAACCGCCGAACGTCTGCGTTCTCTTCTTGAAAAATCCTATGCATCCTATTGGAAGAAAAAAAGAGCCTTTGATATCATCGTGATGGCGATACTTTTGATCATACTCATCATCCCGTTTATGATCATCGCTCTTATTATAGTTATCGACGACCCCGGCAGCCCGTTCTACAAGCAGATACGTATCGGCCGCCACGGCAAGCCGTTTTATATGTACAAGTTCAGGACGATGCACGTCGACGCGGATAAACGCAAGCACGAGCTTGCAGAGCAAAACGAGATGGATGGCCCCGTGTTCAAGATGAAGAACGATCCCCGCATCACCCGCGTAGGCAAGTTCCTGAGAAAGATATCCATCGACGAGATGCCCCAGTTTATCAACGTTATCAAGGGCGAGATGAGCCTTGTCGGCCCCCGTCCTCCTCTTCCCAACGAGGTAGAGCAGTACACCAACTACCACAAGCTGCGCCTGATCGTCACCCCCGGCATCACCTGCACATGGCAGATAGCCCATAACCGCAACGATATCTCGTTTGACGAGTGGGTCGAGATGGATCTTAAGTACATAGAGACCCGTACCACCCTCGGCGATCTTAAGATCATTTTAGAAACACCGTTCGCTATGTTAAAGGCAACGGGTAGATAAACCTTCGGGTATACAGTTCAAATACCTACAACACAGCTATCACAGTTATAAAAGCACAATTCTACTTTATAAGTGTTTTTCCGGAGAAGTATGGATATGGAAAAAGGACATGCTGAGTTTACAGATACAAACTGCATACCGTCCGGAACAGGCGGCGGATTCTTCATTTACGACGTAAACAAAAACGACCTCTGCTTTGCCGACAGCAACGTTCTGGAGCTTTTCGGCTGCGAGAATATAGATGAACTGCGCGTGCTGACTTCAAACAGCTTCATCGGCATGGTTCATCCCGACGACAGAGAAAGACTGGATTGCGCGATCAAGGAGTACAACACCTCTATCCGCAAGCCGCACGATTATATCCGCTACCGCATCATCACAAAGCAGGGCGACTTGAGGTATGTAGAAGACTACGGCCACCGTCTGCAAAGCAGCGACGGCGAGCTGTACTGCTATGTCTTCATAGCAGGCATCGACAAGGCAGAGTTTGAGAGAGCGCAGCGCATGAACAGCGACGAACAGATCCTGCTCAGAGCCGATGTGAATACAGACAGCCTGACCGGTCACCTGAATATGGACGCTTTCGGCATCAAGCTGAAAGAGATGCAAAATAAAGAAGAAAAGCCCGTTACCGTCGTCATCTTCGATATCCTCGGCTTGAGCGATATCAACCGCACCCTCGGTCACGCCGAGGGCGACGCGAGGATATTCGACCTCTCTGACGCGGTGAAGACGAAGATGCCCGACGACTGCTTCATCTTCCGCGGTTACGAGGGAGATATCATCGCCGTGTGCGAGGATCGCGATGAAGAGAGCTTAGCCGAGAACATCAAAAACGTCATCCGCGTGTGCAAGAGCCCCATCCTCTACGGCATCGGCTCGGGCAACGCCGGCTTCATCAACGACGCAAGCGAGATCCTCATGGAGCGCGCATATGATGAAGCTCAGCTCGATTTGAAGACAAAGAAGCTCCTTAACGAGAAATCGCACAGGTCACATTCGCTGATCACCCTGATCCGCACGCTCGAGCAGGTCGACTCCGACACCGAGGCTCATGTCCGCCGCACACAGCAGACAGGTATCGCCCTCGGCTACAAGATCGGCTTGTCCAGTCTGGAGCTTTCGCTGCTGCAGCTCTTATGTCTGCTGCACGATATCGGCAAGATCACCATACCCCTCGAGATACTCAACAAGCCCGGCAAGCTGACCGACGACGAGTGGGCGATGCTCAGGACCCACCCCTACAAGGGCTACCAGATAGCAAAGTCGCTCGACGAGGTCAAGCCGCTTGCAGATATGATACTGCATCATCACGAGAGATGGGACGGCAGAGGCTATCCCGCCGGACTCTCGGGCGAGGATATCCCCCTGCTGTCGAGGATCATATCCATCGTCGATACCTACGACGCGATGGTCAACGACCGCAGCTACCGCAAGGCGCTGTCGCCCGAGTACGCGAAGCAGGAGATCTTCGCCAACGCCGGCACCCAGTTCGACCCGATCCTTGCACAGGAATTCTTAGAGCTGCTGGAAGAGAATCCGGCTTTGTCCGTAGGGATGAAGACAGGCGGCAAGCTGCGCGTCTTCGACAACACGATCACCGATTTCGCCGGCACGGGAAAGACCAAGCCCGTCGTTTACTCCAAATACAAGCTCGATCTCGATAACACTATCATCGAGATAGATGATTTCTTTACCGATATCACCGGCTACACCCACGATGACGCGGTTGGCAAGATGACCCAGTTAGATCTTGTCCCCGAAGATGAAAGGGATTTTTATAACAAGCAAGTCAAACGCCAGTTCGCTGTAGGTGATATAGCCTATCTGAGGCACCCGATACAGCGCAAGGACGGTAAGATCATCGACGTCATCTGTAACGGAGAAAGATATTTCGACTCTTCCGTCAGAGCCTTCAGGAGCGATATCCTGATCTTCGAGGTCATGAAATAAAAGTATAATATAAACAGTAAAGGCTGTCGCAACAACTGCGGCAGCCTTTGATTATAGCATATGATGTTTCAGTCTCGCTTTGCAGGAATGTGAAAAATCCTTCCATGCGTCGGGGGAGAGCTTCTTCTCTATCACCTTACGCGCGTCGTCCATATTCGGGCGGCGGGAATCGGTGTTGTGACAGTCTGTGCCGAGGAAATGCAGCTGATGGTTTTTCAGCAGATTCAGCGCCAGCCTCCTTGTCGAGAAGGAGTTGAACGCCTCGGCGTTGCACTGGATAAGGAACGGCTGTTCAAAGAGCCGGTTGTATATATCGCGCTTCTGCATCCCTTTGTACCTCTCCACATGGGCGAGGACGATCTGCAGGCGCGTGCCGTACTGCAGGGTCAGCAGCTCTTCAAAAACCTTCTCCGACCAGGGGATGAACGGCATCTCGATAAGCAGCAGGTCGGTGCCCTCTATCGCGAGGCTCGCTATATCCTCGCTGTGGGATATGCCTGGATAATAGAGTATCTCTGCGCCGAGGATGATCTTCGGCTCGGTATCGGAGAGCAGGGGAGAGATCTTCTGATACGCGTGCGCACGCCGCCTGAGAAAGCGCTCCGGCGCTTCGTTATAGCCGTAGAAGTGCGAGGTGGATATGATAGTGTCGACACCCTGCTTTTTCGATGATCGCAGCATCTCCATCGACATCTCGGTCGATTTGCTGCCGTCGTCCATTTTGGGCAGGATGTGGCTGTGAAAATCAAGCATGATATCCCTCCTTTATCCTATTATAGCAAACGAAAATCATGATTTCAACGGGTTTTTTATTCAAAATTGTCATTGCGAGGGGCGCAAAGGTAAAGGTTGAGATTGCAACGTCGGAACCATGTTCCTCCTCGCAATGACAATCTATAATGCGCCCCGTGGCAATCTCAACCGATAATAATGAGTATAATACCCCGCCTAAAGTATCCGGTGGACACTTTAGTACTTGCACCGGGGAAGTTTATTAAGACGTTTTGTTGGAAAAATCTTGTTGCACGAACAAAATGAATAATGTATAATAAATCTTCGATAGGGGAGAAAAATATGAAAAAACCGATTTTTTATACCGAAGCCGCCTATGCGGTCGGTATTTTGGCATTAGCCCTCGGCGTGACGTTCATGGAGCGCGCCGACTTCGGGCTCAGCATGGTCGTCGCGCCGGCATATGTGATCCACAGATATATCTCGATGTTCCCGGGGATGGAGTGGTTCAGCTTCGGCGTCGCCGAGTACACCCTGCAGCTTGTCTTGGTCGTCGTGCTGATGATCGTGATGCGGCGGTTCAGATGGTCGTATCTGTTCTCTTTCGTGACGGTGGTGATATACGGCTACATCCTCGACCTGTTCATGTGGCTGATACCTTCGATATCTGCGGACAACATCCTGCTGCGCGTGGTGTTCTTCATCGCGGGCGAGGTGTTCTGCACCCTCGGCGTGTCGATGGTCTTCCACACCTACATCTCGCCCGAGGCATACGAGCTCTTTGTGTCGGAGCTAAGCCGAAAGCTGAACAAGCCCAGCAGCCGCGTCAAGTGGGTCTATGACGTCGTGAGCTGCGTCGTCGGCATCGCGCTGTCGTTCATCTTCTTCGGCTTCGGGCAGTTCGTCGGCATCGGCTGGGGCACAGTACTCTGCGCGCTGATCAACGGCGTCATCATCGGCTGGATGTGCAAGGCGGAGGATAAGCTGTTCGAGTTCAGGGACGGACTGAAGCTGAGACCGCTTTTTGAAAAATAATCACAAATAATGAAAAACGCTTGACAAACGGGAGCGTTTATAATATAATAAATTTTGCTTTTAGGTCGAGTTTACCGGAACTCATAAAGGCATACATGGCGGAATAGCTCAGCTGGCTAGAGCATTCGGTTCATACCCGAAGTGTCGTAGGTTCAAGTCCTATTTCCGCTACCAACGGCCCGGTGGTCAAGCGGT
>ONPE01000113.1 GCA_900319615.1 uncultured Eubacteriales bacterium | reverse complement strand
ACCCTGCGCCTTTTGCCGTCGGCGATGAGCGCGTACTCACCGTCCGTTTGCAGGACGACAAAGAACTTATCCTTGTCTCTTCCCGCCTTTGCCCTGACGACGCTGCCCTTGACTATGTCCATAAGTCACCTCAGTCACAAATGGTCATGATTCTGGGGCCGTCGGGGGTGATGGCAACCGTGTGCTCGAAATGAGCGCTCAGCTTGCCGTCGACGGTCTTGACCGTCCACTTGTCGGGCATCACGCGAACGTGATATGTGCCCTCGTTCACCATCGGTTCAATGGCGATTGTCATGCCGGGGAGCAGCTTTAGTCCCCGATGGGGTGTACCGTAGTTAGGTACGCTTGGGTCCTCCACCGAGTAACTGCGAGCTTCGACATACCTCTGAACCGCGCTGCCGATATCGCCAATGCGGTTGCCGACGGTTGCCTGCTTAATTCCCTCATACAGGCTCTCCCGCGTGGCGTTCAGCAGCTTTTCGGCGTTTTCGCTGATTCTGCCGCAGGCGAAGGTGTATGCGTTGTCGCCGTGATAGCCCTTATAATAGGCTCCGGTGTCTACGCTCACGATATCGCCTTCACGCAGGACGGTATATTTGTCGGGTATGCCATGGATGACCACGTTGTTTACGGAAATACAAGCGCTCGCGGGAAATCCGCCGTAACCGAGAAACGAGGGTGTGGCACCCTGTTTCTCGATATAGTGGCGGACAATAGTGTCTATCTCGAGGGTGGATACGCCGGGGCGTATCGCCTCACCCGCAGCGCGTAACGCCTGTGCGGAGATGCGGCAAGCGTCTTTCATAAGGGAAAGTTCCCGCGCTGTTTTGATTTGAACCATGCTTAAGCCTCAATCGCCTCGAGGACAGCCGCTGTGGTCTCAGCGACGGTGTTCCTGCCTTCTACGTTCACAAGCTTACCCTGCTTACGGTAGTAGTCGGCGAGAGGCTCGGTCTCCTTGTGATATACAGCAAGACGAGCGAGCACGGTGTCGGGGT
The DNA here is from genome assembly GCA_900319615.1 of uncultured Eubacteriales bacterium. Lineage (GTDB taxonomy): Bacteria > Bacillota > Clostridia > Oscillospirales > Acutalibacteraceae > Ruminococcoides. The sequence continues at coordinate 4,475 of ONPE01000113.1, read as the reverse complement.
GGTCGTCCTTGCGCTGAACAAGGGTGCCGCCGCAATCGTCGCAAACTCCATCCTTCTGAGGCTTCAAGCTCTCAATGTGATAGGGTCTGCCGCAATTTTCGCAGACACGGCGTCCGGACATGCGTCTGGTGATGGTTTCGTCAGCTACGTCGATGTTGATGACGTACTGGATCTCCACGCCCATAGCGTCCAGAGCCTCGGCCTGGGGAATGGTTCTGGGGAAGCCGTCAAGAATGAAGCCCTTCTTGCAGTCATCCTCGCCAAGTCTTTCCTTGACGATGCCGATGACTACCTCGTCGGGAACGAGCTTGCCGTCGTCCATGTAGGACTTTGCCTTCAGACCCATCTCAGTGCCGTTTTTCAGCGCCTCACGAATCATGTTGCCGGTTGAAATAGTGGGAATACCAAAATGCTCACAAAGTACAGCGGCTTGAGTGCCTTTACCTGCACCGGGAGCGCCTAACATGATAATGTTCATATTATTATACCTCATTTTAACTGATTAGTCAAGAAAACCTTTGTAATGACGCATCATCATCTGTGACTCGAGCTGTTTTACGGTCTCAAGTGCAACGCCGACGATAATGATGATTGATGTACCGCCCATTGAGAGGCCGTGCATTCCTGTCGCCGCGGAGAATACCAGGGGTACGAGCGCGATAACTGAGAGGAACAGCGCGCCGATAAGAGTTACTCTCGAGAGAATATTCTTGATATAGGCGGCGGTGGGAGCACCGGGACGGATACCCGGGACGGTGCCGTTGTTTGATTTGAGGTTATTCGCCATTTCAACAGGGTTGTACTGAATGGTGGTATAGAAATAAGCGAACATCAGAATCAGGATAAAGTACAGTACAATGTAGAGCCAGTTGCTTGTGTTGAACGCGTCGAAGAACGCCTTCCAGAAGCCTTCCTTGACATTGAGGAAGAGGTTGATCGTACTGGGGATTGAAAGGATCGAGCTCGCGAAGATGATGGGGAGAACGCCGCCCAGAGCAACCTTGATGGGAAGGAAGCTGGACTGTCCGCCGTACATCTTTCTGCCGACTACGCGCTTCGCGTACTGAATGGGGATTCTTCTCTCGGAGTCCTGCATGAAGGTGATCAGCCAGATGATCGCGAGGAAGATAAGTACCCAGACGATTACGAAGATGAAGAACTTCGGATCTGCAGCGCCCGCGGTGCCGTCACCGAAACCGAGGTTCCAGTAAGCCGCGAGGGTGCGGACGGTAACGGGAAGTCTTGCGATGATGCCCGCAAACAGGAGCATTGAGATACCGTTGCCGATGCCGTACTTGTTGATCTGCTCGCCGAGCCACATCATCAGAGCGGTACCCGCTGTGAACACGAGCACGATAACGATGCCCGCGAATACCATCGAGAAGCCCTCGTTGTAAACGGTGATGTGCTTGCCGTAGTAGTCGCCCTCTTCTGTGCAGACGGTGTTCTTGAGGTAGAAGAAGTATGCGGTACCCTGGATAAGTCCGAGCGCTACGGTGACGTAACGTGTGATGGTGCCGATCTTTCTTCTGCCCGCCTCGCCTTCCTTGGTGAGGCGCTCAAGAGCGGGAATAGCTACGCAGAGGAGCTGAATGATAATCGAGCTGTTGATGTAGGGTGTGATACCCATAGCGAAGAGCGTTGCGTTTGAGAACGCGCCGCCCGAAAGGGTGTTCAGGTAGGCGATCATGTTGGAGCTGCCGTCCGTGAGGGAGTTGGCAGGCGCCATAACCGCCGTGAGAACGTTTGTATCGAGGAACGGAACGGGGATTACCGAACCGATTCTGAATACGATGATGATCAGCAGGGTGAAAAGAATCTTTTTTCTCAGATCGGGGATTGACCAAGCGTTGCGGATTGTCTTTAACACTTAGATCACCTCCGCCTTTCCACCGGCAGCTTCGATCGCCGCCTTTGCTGATTTGGAATAGGCAGAAACTTTAACGTTGAGCTTCTTGTCGATTTTACCGTTGCCGAGTACCTTAACAGCGTCAAAGCCGTTCTTGACAACGCCTGCTGCCTTGAGAGCCTCTGCATCAACAGTGTCGCCGTCGTTAAACTTTCTGTTAAGAGCGCTGAGGTTAACAGCTACCACGTTTTTAGCAAAGATGTTGTTGAAACCTCTCTTGGGAACGCGGCGCTGGAGCGGCATCTGACCGCCTTCAAAACCGGGACGGATGCTGCCGCCGGAACGGGCCTTCTGACCCTTATGTCCCTTGCCTGCTGTCTTGCCCCAGCCTGAACCGTGACCTCTGCCGATTCTCTTGGACTTCTTCTTGGAGCCCTCAACCGGAGAAAGTTCATGTAACTTCATTGTTCGCACCTCCTTGCTTACGCTTCACTAACCTCTACGAGGTGGATGATTTTTGCTACCTTGCCCTTTGTCTGGGGGTTGTCGGGCTGTGTTGTAACGTCGCCGATTTTCTTCAGACCGAGAGCGTGGGCGGTTGCAATCTGATCCTTCTTGGAGCCGATGAGGCTCTTTACCAACTTAATTGTCATAACTTGCAGCCTCCCTTATTATAAAATTTCCTTAACGGACTTACCGCGGATCGCGGCAACCTCCTCAGCGGTTCTGAGAGCGCTGAGACCTGCGAGTGTAGCGCGGACTACGTTGCAGGGGTTGTTTGAACGGAGAGCCTTTGTACGGATATCCTTGATGCCGACTGCCTCAACTACCGCACGGACGGGGCCGCCCGCGATAACGCCGGTACCGGGAGCGGCGGGCTTCATAAGAACTCTGCCTGCGCCGAACTCGCCGATGATCTCGTGAGGAATGGTGGTGCCTCTGAGCGATACCTTCATCAGGTTCTTCTTGGCGTCCTCGATACCCTTGCGGATAGCGTCGGGTACCTCGCCCGCCTTGCCGATGCCGAAGCCGACAACGCCGTTGCCGTCGCCGACAACCACGAGAGCCGCGAACTTGAAGATACGTCCGCCCTTAACCGTCTTTGATACGCGGTTAATGGTGACAACTCTTTCCTTTAACTCGCCTGTTACTTCTACTTTATTAGCCAAAGTGATTCCTCCTGTTCCTTAGAAATTGAGGCCGCCCTCACGGGCGCCTTCGGCCAATTCTTTCACACGGCCGTGATAGATGTTGCCGCCTCTGTCGAATACGACGTCGGTGATGTTCTTCTCCTGAGCGCGCTGAGCAACAAGCTTGCCGACAGCTCTGGCTGCCTCTTTGTTTCCGCCGTTACCTGTGATTGACTTGTCAAGGCTGGAAGCCTGAGCAAGAGTAACACCCGCTACGTCATCAATGATCTGAGCGTAGATGTTGTTGGTGGAGCGGAATACGCACAAACGGGGACATTCGGGAGTACCGCTGATCTTCGCACGGACTCTCTTATGGCGTTTGATGCGCGCCTTTTTTGTATCAGGTCTGCTTACCATATTGATTCACTCCTTAATTATTTGCCCTTACCGGCCTTGCCTTCCTTGCGGTGGATATACTCGTCAGCGTAACGGATACCCTTGCCCTTATAAGGCTCGGGCGGACGCTTCTCTCTGACCTCGGCAGCAAACTGACCAACCTTTTGCTTATCAATGCCGACAATCTTGATTGTGTTGGGATCCGGAACCTCAATCTTGATGTCCGCGGTATCCTCAACGATGACCTGGTGTGAGTAACCGAGGTTCATAACGCACTTGTTACCCTGCTTCTGTACACGGTAACCGACGCCGTTTACCTTAAGCTCCTTCACATAGCCCTCTGTTACGCCGATCACCATATTGTTGATCAGTGTTCTTGTCAGGCCGTGAAGTGAACGGTTCATTTTGTTGTCGTCGGGACGGCTGACCTCAATCGCGCCATCCTTGACCTCTACCGTCATGTTGGGGTTGAAGGTGTAGCTGAGCTCACCCTTGGCGCCCTTGACGGTGATTACGCTGCCGTCGACCTTAACGTCAACGCCCGCGGGAATATTTATCGGTTTTCTTCCAATTCGAGACATGATCGCACCTCCTCTTACCAAATGTAAGCGAGAACCTCGCCGCCAACGTGCTGACGTCTTGCCTCGCGGTCGGTCATAACACCCTTGGAGGTGGAGATGATCGCCACGCCAAGACCCTTCATTACCTTGGGCATATCCTCTGCATTACTGTAAATACGCAGGCCGGGCTTTGAAACACGGCGCAGACCTGTGATAACGGGTCTTTTGCCCTCAAGGTACTTGAGAGTTACCTTGATAATGCCCTGCTTGCCGTCCTCGATTACTGTGAAGCTCTTGATGTAGCCCTCGTCCGCAAGAATCTGACAAATCGACTTCTTGAGGTTTGAGGCGGGAATTTCAACAGAATCGTGCTTCGCCGCGTTCGCGTTGCGGATGCGGGTCAGTAAATCAGCTATTGTATCTGTAATCTGCATTACCTTATTCCTCCTTACCAGCTTGCTTTCTTTACGCCCGGGATCTCGCCCTTGTAAGCGAGCTCACGGAAGCAAATACGACAAATACCATACTTGCGGAGGTAGG
>ONPE01000044.1 GCA_900319615.1 uncultured Eubacteriales bacterium | reverse complement strand
GCACGTAGCTGAGGCTCCGACCTACGGAGGCGTGGGTATCTCCGAGGACAGCCTCCGCGAGATACTTCTCTGGCTGAATCCCGACCTCAATCCGACAATATCTATCTTTTGATATTTGAATAGTTTATCGCATTACAAAAGCCCTTCTGTCTCCGGAAGGGCTTTTAGTACGCCATACTGTTATGTACGATGTTATCACAAGTAAAATAGATCACTTCTTTTGAATATATCGCCTGCGGTTCACTAAAATACGTTGCAAAGAATGTGGTAGGGTACGGCATTTATGACGTACCGAGACTTTTGATAATATCAATATATAGCACTAAGTACAACATGCCCAACCGATGGTCGCCCTCTACTGCGAAACAAATATCTCCGCTCTACAGCATATCGAACGAAATATGACTGCAATTATTACTACTAACTACTGACTACAAGGGGTAAAAACTTTTTATTCTTATCAGTTACCCCTCTCTTTATTTATACTTTTTTTCTTTAAAAATCTTGTAGTATTGTAGTCAAACAGCTAAAAATCAAGTAATAATGCGGCTTTACAGTGACTACAAGCTTGACTGCAGCTGTAGTCATCTTGTTGGCGCAAGCGCCATTTAAAGTACTACTGATTTTTATGCTGCGTCGGCAACTGTGCTATTATAATAGCGATCAGCATTAATCCGCAGCCTATCCACTCGTTTGCGCTCGGTACGGCGTGCATGAAGATCACGCCGCCTATCACCGCGAACACGCTCTCCATGCTCATGAGGATGGACGCGAGTGCGGGATTTGACGAGTATTTCTGTCCGATTATCTGCAGCGTATAGCCTACTCCGCTTGACATCAGCGCCAGATACATCAGCGGCGCCCAAGCCGCGAGGATCGCCTCGGGGTCGGGCTTCTCGAAGATCAGCATCAGTATCGACGACAGCACGCCCGTGACAAAAAACTGCATCGAGCTCAGCTTCACGCCGTCTACCTCGCCGATGAACCTGTCTACACACAGTATCTGCACCGCGAACGCAGCGCCGCACATCAGCACCACCGCGTCGCCGAGGTACAGCGACCCGAAGCCGTCGTATAAGCACAAAAACAGCCCGAACAGCGGCACAAAGATTATGTACAGCGCCGTCAGAAAACCGCTGTGAGCCGACGCCGGCGCTCCCTCGGGATACAGCGAGATCCCGAACTGCTGCAGATTCACCGATATGCACAGCATCACGCCGCAGATGACCCCGGCCTTTATCAGCTTTTTTCGGCCTGCGGGGGTCTCTTCAAGCAGCCTTTTGCCCCTCATCCGCCTTGTCACGGCAGCCACGGGTATCAGCGCCGCCGACGCGATCATCGAGCGTATCGCGTTTACCGTAAACGGCGGCACGGTGTCGGCTATCTTCTCCTGAGCGACAAAAGCAAATCCCCAGATTATCGCCGCCGTCAGCAAAAGCACCGACGACAGCAGAGGTTTCGGTTTCATTTTGACCACCTGTTTATCCTTTAGGCAACACCGCGTGATCCGGACATTTACAGCGGATCGTGCGTAGTTGCCTTGATTGTATAAATATGCGCTAATCATACAGGAATCTCACCGTGATGTCAAGAAAACGCCTGTTTATGCATCGAAATTCGTAACATTTCATAAAATCTCAGAAAAAATAATTTTAATTCTATTACAGCAACAAAGCAGGCGGCAAAAGTAGTATTATACCAAAAGTAAACTTTTAAGTCGGTACGGCGATGCCGACAAGGTTTTATACAGATACCGCTATGCTTGTATTGTGCCTTGTCCGCGCCGGACAGGGTATTTTTTATTATTATAACCGTCATTGCGAAGCCCTTGACACGCGTGTCGGGGCTGTGGCAATCTCAACCGATATAAAAAGGTAATATACCGCCCGAGCAAAGCGAGCGAGGGTAAAGTATCCGGTGGACACTTTAGTGTTTGCATCGGGGGAAGTTTATTAGAAAAAGTATTCACCGATCACAAGGAGAAGTTATGGATTACAAGGCGACGCTGATGTCCCCGCAGGACATAGACAGAGCGCTCAAGCGCATCGCGCACCAGATCATCGAAAAGAATCACGGGCTTCAGAACGTCTGCCTGATCGGTATCCACACACGAGGAGTACCGCTCGCAAGGAGGCTCGCCGACCATATCGAGGCTATCGAGAACGTCGTCCTGCCCGTAGGCGAGCTCGATATCACCCTCTGCCGCGACGATCTCTCGCGCATCTCGGGCATACCCGAGGTCAGAGGCAGCAAGATAGACTTCTCTATCGAGGACATGACCGTGGTGCTTGTTGACGACGTCATCTACACCGCCCGTACCGCCAGAGCTGCTCTTGAAGCTATCATGAAGCTCGGCAGACCGGCAAAGGTACAGCTCTGCGTCCTCGTGGACAGGGGACACACAGAGCTCCCCATCCGCCCCAACTTCGTCGGCAAGAACATCCCCACCTCGGTGGACGAGGTCGTGGCGGTAAGGCTACATGAAACAGACGACAAAGACGGAGTCTTCATCTTTGTCAGATAATCAGCCCAATCGGGAATCGGGAACAGGGGAGTACCCCATTACTGATTCCTCATTAATATAACAAGGGGGACATCCATATGAAAATGATCTATAACGTAAAGGATAAGCCCAAGTTCGGTCAGCTTATCGTATTTGCGTTCCAGCAGCTGCTCGCCATCATGGCGGCTACGATCGCCGTCCCGATGATCGTCGGCAACGGCATGAGCACCTCCGCCGCTCTGTTCGGCGCGGGTATCGGCACGCTGGTCTATGTACTGTTCACAAAGAAGAAGAGCCCCGTATTCCTCGGCTCCTCCTTCGCCTTCCTCGGCTCTATGGCGACAGCCTTCGCAGGCGCCGTGACAGCCGGCTTAGGTTATCTCGGACTTATCTTAGGCGCCATCTTCGCGGGTCTTGTCTATGTCGTCATCGCGATCATCGTCAAGGTCGCAGGCGTAAAGTGGATCTCCAAGATCATGCCTGCCGTCGTTATCGGACCCATCGTTGCTATCATCGGTCTTTCTCTCGCAGGTAACGCTATCGGCGATCTGCAGAAAAGCAACCTCGAGGGCGGCTCCTCTTATGTCGCAATCATCTGCGGTCTGATCACTCTCGCCGTAGTCATGCTCTGCTCCGTATACGGCAAGAAGATGGCTCGTCTGATCCCGTTCATCATCGGTATCCTCGCCGGCTATATCGCGGCAACCATCTTCTACTTCATCGGTAAGGCTACCGGCAACGCGGCTCTGATGGTCATCGACTACTCCGCTCTGACAAACAACTTCAGCACCATCAGCCTGAGCAGCTTTATCGCCGTGCCCGACTTCTCCTTCCTCAAGGCGTTCGGCGCGTTTGCCGACCTGACTCCCGCATATATCGGCACCATCGCCGTAGCCTACATCCCGGTTGCGTTCGTTGTATTTGCCGAGCATATCGCCGACCACAAGAACCTCAGCTCCATCATCGAGCATGATCTGCTTGAGGATCCCGGTCTGAGCCGCACCCTCCTCGGCGACGGTATCGGCTCTATGGCCGGCGCGTTTTTCGGCGGCTGCCCCAACACCACCTACGGCGAGTCCATCGGCTGCGTAGCTATCACCAAGAACGCTTCCGTCAACACCATCATCGTGACCGCGTGCGAGGCTATCCTGATCTCCTTCATCGCTCCGTTCGTAGCCTTCCTCAGCACCATCCCGAGCTGCGTCATGGGCGGCGTATGTATCGCTCTGTACGGCTTCATCGCCGTATCCGGTCTTAAGATGCTGCAGAAGGTCGATCTCGACGATAACCGCAACCTCTTCACCGCGTCCGTCATCCTGATCACCGGCGTAGGCGGCCTTGTGCTGACCTTCGGTCAGATCACCCTGACTACCGTTGCGTGCGCTCTTATCCTCGGCATCCTCACCAACGTCATGCTGGGCAGGAAGAAATCCGACAAGAAATCCGACAAGTGATTTGTATTACATACTAAGCGGGACCGTCCTCAGGGCGGTCTTTTGCTTTGTCAAAAAAGAGAAATCTCAATTGCGTTATTGCTTATTCCGGTTTCGGATCGAACAGCATAACATCTGTTTGCTTTGCTTTAAAAACTGCATTAAAAATACCACTTGTACAGCAAAGAGATTTGTGATATGATATATACTGTATGATTATGGGCTGTCGGCGAAAGCCGAAAGTTTTGCCCGATAAGGAGAGGTATTATGACTAAACAGTCAAAAACCCCTGCGAAACAGACATTTTTCAGCGAGCTTAGCGATCGCGGTCTGTCGCTTGAGAGGATAGCGGCGGCGCTCATGGCGTCGGTGCTGTTGTCATATGTGTATCAGCTTTTGTCAAACGGCGCCTTCTATGAGCTGGGCAGCTACTACAACAGTATCAGCTTCGTCGGCTTCTTCGTTATCATGATACTCGCCCTTGCCGTGATGGTCGGCGCTACATATCTTACGCGCGTCAAGACGATCATCCCGTGGGCTCTGGCGGTGAGCTCTCTGGCGGTGTCCGTGCTGCTCGCTGCCAACTACAAAGACGGCGGAGCCTTCTTCTGCCTCGGTATAGGGATCTGCGACTTCATCATAGCCCTGTGGCTCGCGCGCGGCGACAAGCTCGCCCTGTCGGCTTTCAGCATCAGCCGCAAGGCCGCCCTGATCGCTGCTGCCGTTCTGTTTGTGGGATGCACGATATTCTTCGGCTATTTCACATCGGCGAAGTATCTGAGCTACAACAACTTCACCTTCGATTTCGGCATCTTCGCGCAGATGTATGAGCGCATGGCGACGACCTTCTCGCCCTCCACCACCGTAGAGCGCTCGCATATGATGTCGCACTTCGGCGTGCACTTCTCGCCGATATTCTACCTCTTCCTGCCCGGATATTACATCTTCCGCTCGCCTTTGTTCCTGTTCTACGTACAGGCCGCAGGCGTAGCCTCAGGCGTGTTCGCCGTATGGCTGATAGCCGGCAAGCTGAAGCTCTCCGGCAAGCTCACGCTCGCTCTGGAGCTGATCTACGCCTTCTATCCCTGCCTGATGAACGGCACGTTCTACGACTTCCATGAGAACAAGTTCCTCACCTCGATCATCCTCTTCCTGTTCTACTTCATCATATCAAAGAACACCCTGTGGGAGTTCATCTTCGCCTTCCTTTTGCTGATGGTCAAGGAGGACGCCGCGATCTACCTGATCGTGATAGCGCTCTTCGTGATGATCAACCGCAAGGAGTTCTACCGCGGCTTCATCATGCTCGGCATGGCGATAATCTACTTCATCATCGCTCAGGCGATAGTTGCCTCCGCAGGCACCGAGGGCGTCATGATCGGTCGTTTGTCCGATTACTTCGTCAACGGCGAACGTGGCTTCGGATCGGTCATTAAGGCCGTGTTCTTCGACTTCGGTTTCCTTCTCAAGCAGATGTTCACCGCCGAGAAGATACCCTTCCTGCTCTGGATGTTCCTGCCGGTATGCTGCGCGCCGTTCCTGACCGAGAAAATATCCTCCCTGATACTCCTGTTCCCGATCGTCCCGATCAACCTCATGCAGAGCTGGCAGTATCAGTACAACGTGGATTACCAGTACACCTACGGCACGGCTGCGCTCATCATCGTAAGTGCCATCCTTGTGATCTCCCGTCTCAAGGGCGGCAAGAAGCGCGTGGTCGTGATCACGGCGCTGTTCATGTGCATGGTGATGTCAGCCTCACTGATGGTGCCTAAGATAAACAACGCTTCGTCGTATCTCAAGAGCTCCGCCGGCACGCGCGAGCAGATCGAAGAACTCCTCGACAGCGTACCCACCGACGCCACCGTCACCGCGGCTCACAGCCTTGTGCCGCATCTGTACAAGGTCGAGTGGCTCTACACCATGCCCGAATATTACGCAGCCAACCGCGACAAGCCCGTCGACACCGATTACTTCGTTATAGATACGCGCTACAGCGATCTCGCTAACGAGATGAAGCAGGTCATGGCTAACAACTATTCTCTGGTGCAGACAGCAGGCTTTGCCGAGCTGTACAAGCACAACTGACAGGTGAGTGTATGAAAAAGATAATCGCATTATTGCTTATAGCTTTCACGGTATCGGCGTTTGCAGCCTGTTCCGCTAAGCATGAAGAGACACAGCCTGCGTCTGCAGCCCCAACGGTGTCGCCGTATATCGCTACCCCCGTCGACGAGCCCGAGTGGACGTATGCCGACGGCGTCCTCAAGCTCGAGGACAGCAAGTTCATCTACGCCGAGGGCAGCGATGATATCATCTGCTTCGCCATAGTCGGCGCGGATAAGGATGATATGGAGCTCCGCTTTATGCTCAGCGACGAAAAAGCCGCCATGACCAAGGAGCAGGGCTCAAAAGACGGCAACTATTACATCACATTCAACGGCGAGATGATCGGCAAGGCTACCTTAAGCGACGATTGCAAGATAGCTACCGTGACAGCCGCAGACGCGCAGGGCGATATCACAGAGCTTGCGACCAAGATCAGAGGAGTCGGCTGATTTTTCCGATAAAGAATTAAGGTGGCGTTGCGCGATTTGCAGCGCCGCCTTTTCTGTTACATCAAACGGAATCAGTGACAGGGGGATTACCATGTCGGGCGATAATAAGGTGAATTGCAGTGCCCTCCTCGTAATGACAATAGGGTTTTTACAACGTTAAGGCGGTTTATACCGCCTTTTCTTTTTCTGCGACAAGAAAACTCTTGCTTTTGCATTTGCTATATGTTATAATACCTGTGTTCGCAAGCCGTCCACGGTGTGGATAAGCGAGCGACAGGCCCTGTACGATTTCCGGCCATGAATCATGTCAGGCGTGGAAGCGAGCAGCATTAAGTGTATTCGGAGATGCGATGCAGTAAGTCTGTCGTTCACTTATCTTCATCATTCAGCCACTATGGCTGCGGCTTGCGTTTTCTATTTCGATTTGTAATTGCGACAGGCAGCCGATGACTGTGAGCCGGAAATCCTAAGGCAACAACGGAATGTTTATTTTTGCAGTATTGCCTGAGAAAAAACGGAGGGTCCGGATGGTAAAGCAAAGAGTAAAATTTGTAGACATGGTTAAGGGACTGGCGATACTGAGTATTGCTATGTATCACATTATCGCTCCCGGAATACTAAAGAGCATTTGTTGGGGACTGTCGTGTGTTTTGCTTGCCGCTTTCTTCTTTTACTCCGGCTATTTTTATAAGGCAGGAAAAGCAAGCATCAAAGACGGCATCGCAGCCCGTGCAAAATCACTTATGGTTCCTTTCTTTACCTATTCGCTCTCGTTCTGGCTTATCGGCAGCGTGATTCTGATCGCCAGGGCTCAGGAGACGATAATGGACGCGCTGTGCTGCCTGAGAAATTTCTATGCAGGCTCTATCTGGAACCGAGTTATCCAGGATTGGTTCAGCTGGGATTATCACTCTCTCGGTAAGAACTATCCGTTTCTTGCCGATTTCTGGTTTCTCCCTGCCATGTTTATCGCAAGCATACTGTTTATCATCATTGTCGAGAAGATAAGCAAATCTGTTGTTCCTTAGATTATCACCATCGTCGTATTGCTTGCCGCAACAGGCGTGCTGAGACATTTTGAGATCAGCCTCCCTTACAATCTTCAGCTTATCCCTTACTGGACGTCGCTCGTCCTTCTCGGACAGATCGGAAGAACCGTAAAGATTTTTGACAAATTATCGGGTGCTGCCGCGTGGATCACGGGAATATTCGCCTCTGTCATACCCATCGGTATAGCGTCTTACTTTATGCTCGGCGCGAAAATGTTCCGCGGTGAGTTCGATAAACCGGAGCCTTTGTTTATGATAGTCGTATTTTCGCTCGGCATTGTCGGAACATACGGCGTTTCTTTGATCTGCAAGCAGATCGAAAACAGCGGAGTGAAGGTCGATAAGTTCGCCTACCTTGGTTCACACTCCCTTTACCTTTATGTGTATCATGTGTTTATAGCCTGGATCATTTGTATGATCACGGGATTCTCGATGAGATATGATCCGGAAAAAGTAACCGGCGAGCAGCTTGCGATCAGCATTGTTTTGGCGGTAGTAACTATAATCATTACGATCCTGATCAGTATTTGCGCCGATAAGATCAAGGCTAGAAAAACCGACAAAGGCTGATCGAAGTACAGTCGGCGCTGCACCTGCAGCACAGGCTTGATTCAGTTATCAATTTGAAGGTTCGGGAGCAGCCAAAGGCTCCGACGCATCATTCTCAACCGTTAAAAAGGAGGGATATCATGGCATATCAGGTTTTGTACCGCAAGTACCGGCCGCAGTCCTTTGAGGACGTATACGGCCAGTCTCACGTGACCGATACTCTGCGCAACGAGCTGCGCCTCGACCGCGTGCACCATGCCTATCTCTTCACGGGCTCGCGCGGTACGGGCAAGACCACCTGCGCCAAGATACTCGCCAAGGCGGTCAACTGCCTCGATATCCGCGACGGCGATCCCTGCGGAGTATGCGAGAACTGCCGCGGCATCGACAGCGGAGAGATACTCGACGTCGTCGAGATGGACGCAGCCTCCAACCGCGGTATCGACGATATCCGCGCGATAATCGACGAGGTCGCCTTTGCTCCTGCCAGAGCCAAGTACCGCGTATATATCGTTGACGAGGTGCATATGCTCTCCCGTGACGCGTGGAACGCCCTGCTCAAAACTCTCGAAGAGCCGCCCGCCCATGTCGTTTTCATCCTCGCGACTACCGAGGTCAACAAGATACCCGAGACCATCCTCTCGCGCTGTCAGCGCTTCGACTTCCACCGTATCAGCCCTGCGGATATCTCCGCCCGGCTCTGTGAGATCGCCGCAAAGGAGAACGTCAGCCTCACCGATGAAGCGGCTCTCCTGATCTCAGTGATAGCCGACGGCGCTATGCGCGACGCGATATCCCTGCTCGACCGCTGCATCGGCATCTCGACTGATATCACCGCCGAGGTCGTGCGCTCAGCCGCAGGCTTAGCGGCTCAGGGACACATCTTTGAGCTCGCTAACTGTACTATTAACAAGAACGTCAGAAAGGCTCTCGAAATCATCGACAGCCTTTACAAGGACAGCAAGGACATGGGCTCCCTCTGTGAGGAGCTCCAGAGCCATTTCCGCTCCCTCATGCTGATAAAGAGCGTCGGCAATCCGCGCGAGCTCGTCGTTATGAGCGACCGCGAGTTCGACGCCGCCGTAGCCGAGGCGGCATATCTCAGCCTTGCCGATATCATATACTACATGGATGTGCTGTCAAAGGCGCGTTCAGCCATGCGCGACAGCGTATCTCCGCGCACGGAGCTCGAGATGGCTATAGTCAGGCTGTGCGCTCCGGAGCTGGACAAGACCGACGACGCGTTATTCGCGCGCGTTGCGGCTTTGGAGAAGGCTGTAAGGCTGCTCCAAAGCGGAGCACCCGTCGCTCAGACTCAGCCTGCACCCAAGGCTACAGAGCCCGAAAAGCCCCAGCCTGCGCCTGCTCCGAAAAAAGCAGAGCAGAAGACGGCTTCCGAATCAAAGCCCGAGTCTGAGCCCTTACCCGAGCCTCAACCCGAGGCGAAACCGGCCGAACCGGAAAAGCCGGCGTCTGAGCCTCAGCCCGCAGCAAAGCCGGCTCCGCGCCGTCAGAATGTGGATATGGAGGCTCTATACCGCAACGCCGTACCCTTCGCCCTGTGGCCTGACGTAGTGTCTAACCTGCGCCATTATTCGCGCGCGATATCGGCGGCATTCGAGAACACCAATGCCTATGAGAGCGGCGAGTATCTCCTTATAGAAACCAACCACGAGATAGCTTTCGAGCTGCTCAAAAAATCCGCTCAGCGTGAAGAGATACGCAAGGCGGTGCAGGAGATCACCGGCAAGGTGTACAAGCTCGGGCCCTACAAGCTCCCCGAGAAAAAGGTCAGCCGCGACGACGTCCTGAACGATTTTATAACCAGGCTCAAGGACTCCGGCGTTAACGTCACCGAAGAGTAAAAAGCCTTCCCCTTGAGGGGAAGGTGGGCAATTTGCCGACTTAGGCAAATTGGTCGGATGAGGTGTATAGATGCGCCTCAATGCGATTATCAAATTCTCTCTGTAAGGTAAGTGAAAGACACCTCATCCGTCACCTGACGGTGACACCTTCCCCTCGAGGGGAAGGCTTTGTGCGTGAAATATATTCTATTATATATCTGAAAGGAAGATTCATATGAAAGCAAGATTACCCCAGGGCTACGGCTCGGGCGGAGGTCAGAACCTCCAGCAGCTCGCGCGTCAGGCGCAGAAGATGCAG
>ONPE01000029.1 GCA_900319615.1 uncultured Eubacteriales bacterium | reverse complement strand
TGATATCGCCGATAAAACCGCAGAGCGAAAGATAGCTGTGCGAAGTTCACCGCGATTGAAGATCAAGGTAGATCGGGGATCGGTATTTCATGTACGAAAACAGATTTTTCATTTAGGAAGCAAGGAGACAAGAAATGAAGATCACAAACAAAATCAGAACACTGGCGCTGGTGCTTTGCATGGCGCTGCTCTTCTCATGCCTGCCTCTGACGGCACTTGCGGGATCCGCAAACGAAGCCATGGAGATGGTCGAGGGCGATGTAATCGCCGGGTTTGCGCCTGCGGGCTCAAGCTGCTCCTCTACCGACTCGAGCATAGCATGGGTCGACGAAAACGGCAATCTTAACGCCATGAAGCCCGGTTCGGCTGACGTTACCGTGCCCGACGGCACCTATACCGTGAACGTCAGCGATTATTCCGACGGCTCAAATATCGTCGGTAATCTTAAGCTGCTGGCTCGCTACAACGACTCCATGCAGTTCTACGACGGCCATGTATACCTTCTGTTCACCTCTTATCAGGACGGCGTGACGGTATGCGTGCCCGATCTGTACGCAGGCTACGAGATCGACGAGAGCTACTATGACGATATCAGAGAGGATATCGCATACGGCTCCAACCACACCGGAAGCGACGCCGAGAAGTACTTCACCTTCAACGACGATATGAACTCCGTGACCCTCGATCGCGGCGAGCTCGTCACCATCGGTATGTACCGCGACTTTGACATGAGCGTTTTCGACGCGGCTCTGGGCAGCCTGCAGAACAGCACCGTATGGGCGGGCATCGAGACGTCGGTCAAGGATCAGCTGGTAAGGATACTCTTCGAGCTGCTCGAGAACCACACCCTCCCCGAGTTTGAGGCGGTCGATAAGATCAAGGCTCTGCTGCAGGAGGCAGGCGTCGACTACAACAAGCTGCTCGACGGCGTAGTCAGCGGCGGCGTGTGCTTCAACCGCGAGCTCTACAACCAGAAGCTCGAGTGGGATCAGTATGAGAACGTCACATACGAAATGGATATAACACAGGATCAGCTGAACACCCTGCAGGCGTACCTCAGCGGCAACCTCGACAAGTTCTCCATCCTGAAGAACAGCTGCGCTACCGTGGCTCTCAGAGCGTGGAACGCTGCAGTAGGCACAAGGGACGGCGAGGATACAGCCTATAAGCTCAGCTACACCGGCTCCGGCATCTTCTCCGTCATAGACGCTCCCAAGAGCGTGCGCGACAGCATCGTCGGCAGACTGCCCGGCTATTATCTCAACAACGCCGAGGGAGTCGCCGAGCCCGGCGCAGGCTATGAGGACGAGACCGGCTGGGTATATGTCAGCGCTCCCGAGGACGTAGCTCCCCTCACCCTTACATACGACGACGGCTATCTTTTCTTCGATCAGAAGAAGACTAAGATCGCAACCCTGATAAACGCTGCAAAGGGCGACGCAGACGTCAGCTACAACAAGGACGAGCAGGACGTCGAGGTCACCTTTGACAAGTCCGTCGATAACGGTCTTACCACCGTCAACGGCGCACAGTTCGATATCAACGGCTCCAAGTTCACCCTCAATGCAGACAATATGCCCTCGGGCGGTATCTGGTATACCGTTCCCGTAAGGGACGCTGCTGAAGGCGAGGATTACTATGTCCTCGACGGCGACGGCAACTATCTCGACTGCGAATACTCCGACGGCGTCGTCAGCTTCCGCTCCGACGCTCTGCCCTTCAGCTACAGGGTAACAGCCGCGAGCGCAGGCGCTCAGGATATCCTCAGGACCGTTATCGTCAAGGATAAGAAGGCTGACGTTGAGACCCGGGTCTACACCATGAACGGCGAAGACAAGGATATACTCGATCCTGTCGCGACTGTCGCCGCAGGCACAAGGATCTATGTCAAGACCTCTTCCGCCTACTCCGACAGCTACTATGTCATAACAGACGTTACCATGAACGGTGAATCCATCCTCGATAACTACGACCCCGAGCAGGGCGCGTATTTCACGGATATGCCCGACAGCTACTCCAAGCTCACGATCATCTACGATAAGGCTGAGCTTGTTGCCGTCGACGAAAAGATCGCGCAGATCTCCGTCGGCGATACTCTAAAAGCCACCGATTACGCCAAGCTGCTGATAGGCGACGACGCGGTCGAATCCGACAAAGTCGCATGGCAGATCATATCCGGCGACGGCTCCGTTATCCCCGACGGCAGGGATATGAAGGCTGTCAAGACAGGCGAGACCATCCTCTGGGCTTACGCCGAGGGCAACGAGAACATCGGTATTGTCATCCGTGTGAAGGTTTATGACAGCGTCGAGGATCTGGCGGCTGTCACCTTCAACGAGGACGACATAAACGTTTACAGCACCTACGGCGGCGAAGAAGAGCTCGTCATGTACTCCGGCTACCGCGTCAAGCAGGGCGTCGAGCTCACCTTGGCTCCGATCCCCGCAGAGGGCGAGGCTGTTCTTTCTCTCACGGTCAACGGCGAAAAAGCTGCTCCCGGCGAGAAGATCACCGTCACCGGCGATACCGATATAGCCGTCAGCTTTGCAAAGGCTAAGATCGACGGCGTGCCCGAAGAGATCAAGCTCAAAAAGAAGGGCGATACATACCAGCTGAACGCAAAGGTCAAGTACACCGATCTGCTCAAGCTGCTTGTACCGGTCTATGACAGCAGCATCGAGTATATCTCCTCAGACGAGCTTGTCACCGTGGACGAAAACGGTCTTATCACGCTCGCGGGCGATGTTCCCGAGGACGGCGCCGCTGTATACGTTACCGCAAAGGCAGGCTCCGCTAACACCGTAAGAGCCAACATAAAGGTCGTAGTCGGCGACTACACCGGCGACGATATCGCAGGCCGCATGACTATCTCCTCGCGCTGGATAAGCAAGCAGGAGCCCATGCCTCACGGATGCTTCACCCTCACTTCTTACGAAGATGTCGATATGCCGGTCAGCTACTACAACTACTTCAAGCCGAACGAGAAGTTCGATGCTTTGATGACCGACTACGAACAGAATCCCGGGAATTACAGCTCCGACCCCGCTCTCTACAACGATAACGATCTGGGTCTTTCCGACCGTGAGTCTTACTTCGAGCAGATCCACCACGGCGCTATGTCTGAGCCCTCTATGGTATCCCTCAAGGCAGGCGAGAGCGTGACCATTTCCAACTACGGCTATGACAGCACCAACCTTGTCGCCGTCATGAAAGCCATCGAAGACAGCGACATCGCGTCAAGCAAGGACACTCAGGCGCTTGTCGAGCAGATGAGAAGATACACGCAGGGTGAGGAGATCGACAGCGTACTCGCCTTTGACTCCACCCTCGCAACGATCAAGCAGATCTACGCCATCACAAAGGCGACAGGCTCCAGCCCGGCTAACGGTCACTCCAGCGGCGGTATGGATATCAACAAAGAGATATTCAACCAGTTCAGGAGGAACGACACCCAGCTGCCCAACAACTACTACACCGTCGAGATCACGAAGGATGAATTCGCTATGCTGCAGACTTATCTTGCGGATCCCTCCAACAACCACTACTCCTTCATGGCTAAGAACTGCGCTACCGGCGTAGTCGATATGTGGAACACAGCTCTGTATGACAAGCCCGAGCTCCACCTCACGGCTAACATCACCGGTCTTGCAGCCGAGCCCGTATCCCTCTTCTTCGATCTGGCGAGATTACAGATCAAGGACGTCATCTACGATTACGACGGCAACGGCGGCTTCAACTTCTATCCGCGCACCGTCAGATTCAGCGACGCAACCAAGGACGTTATCGACAAGATCAAAGCGATAGATAAGGCAGAGGCAGGCTCAAAGGAGCAGATCGCCCTGACCGTTCAGGCGCGCAAGGCTTATAACGCACTGAACACCTCCGAGAAGGATCGCGTATGGAACTACTCCGTCCTCGCCGACGCCGAGAAGGCTCTGCACATCGGCTCCTGCATCATCGGCGACGCCGACGGCAGCGGCACTGTGGACGCTGTCGACGCCTGCTGCATGCAGCGCTTCATCGCCGGTATCCGCATCCAGTACGCACGGTCTGAGATCATGCGTGCCGACGTAGACGGCAGCGGCGAGCTGAGCATCTACGACGTCACCGTCATCCAGTTCTGGCTCAGCGGCATGAAAACACCTTACCCCATAGGCGAGAAAAATTAACAGGCAATTTATTGAATATTATTGAATAGTACAGACTCCCTGACAGCCGGTTCTGTCGGGGAGTCGCATTTTTGTTTCTGTTGGATTTTCGAAATCCTACCAAAAAGCATATGCCCGGGTTTGCCGTCTGTCTTTGCTACGATATGAGCGGCGCCAAACAGGATAGAGAATTCATTTTCTTATGCTTTTTATGTTGGATTTTTTGAAAAAATATGATATGATATTTTTATCCGCAATCACTGCAAAAACACGGAGGTGCAATTATGAAAAAGAGAATCCTCTCGCTGACGCTCGTATTACTTATTACGATCCTGTCAGCGACGGTCATGCCGGTTTCCGCTGCCGATAGCAGAGCTGAGCAATATCTTGCTTCGATGTCGACAGAGGATAAGATCAGCATGATGATCATGCCTGCTTTCCGCTGGAAAACGGATGAAGAAGGAAAAAGAACGAACGTGACCGAGATCACCGACGACATCGTCGAAACGCTAAAGAAGCACAGCTTTGCCGGAGTGACCGTGTTCGCGCAGAACACCCCGACCAACGAGGGCTCGACGCGTTTTGTCGACGCGCTGCAAAAGGCAAACGCCGCAGGCGGCGACCGTCCGCAGCTTTTGATCTCGATAGATCAGGAGGGCGGCACCGTAACCCGCCTGGGTCAGGGCACCATGACGCCCGGCAATATGGCGCTCGGCGCTATCAACGATACCGCTGTTACAAAAGAGATCGCGACGATGATCGCCGGCGAGCTGAACGCGGTCGGCGTCAACACGGATTTTGCTCCCGATGTGGACGTCAACAGCGATCCCGCCAATCCCGTGATCGGTGTGCGCTCCTTCTCTGACGATCCGCAGACGGTCGCAGCTCACGGCAGCGCGTTTGTCGAAGCGCTCAACGATACGGGCGTGATCTCAACGCTCAAGCATTTTCCCGGTCACGGCGATACCGACACCGACAGCCATACCGGTCTTCCCTGCATCAACAAGAGCTATGATGAATTGAAGCAGAACGAGCTGATACCGTTCCAAGCTTGTATCGAAGCGGGCTCTCAGATGATAATGACCGCGCATATCGTTTATCCGCAGATCGAAACGGGCACCTATGTCTCAAAGCAGACGAACGAGACCGTCAACCTGCCCGCTACCCTCAGCAAGACCATCATCACGGACATCCTGCGCGGCGATATGGGCTTTGACGGCGTAGTCGTCACCGACGCGATGCAGATGGACGCGATCGCGAAGCATTTTGACAAGTACGACGCGGCTAAGCTGGCGATCGAAGCGGGCGTAGATATCCTGCTCATGCCCTTTGTCCCCCAGTCGCACGCTGAATTCGCCGAGATGGACGCTTATATCACTAAGCTGGCGCAGATGGCTGAAAGCGGTCAGATCTCTATGGAGAAGATCGACGCCGCCGTTCTCAGGATACTTGAGCTCAAAGAGAAGAACAATCTGTTCGACGCCTACGGATCTCCGGACATCGAAGCTCTTGTACAGAACGCGATAGATACCGTCGGCACCAAGGAGAATCACGATAAAGAGTGGGATATCACAAAAAAGGCTATCACCCTCGTCAAAAACGAAAACGATACGTTACCTCTTACCAAAGAGGATCAAAAAACCGTTGTGCTGGTTCCGTATGACGACGAGACCATCCCGATGGATTACGCGGTCAGGAAGCTGACGCAGGACGGAAAGCTCCCCGAAGGAGCAAACGTCACCGCATACTCCTATTACAAGAAAACGCTCGACGACGTCCTGCCGAAGATCGACGGCGCGGACAATGTCGTCTTTATGTCCGAGATCTACGGCGCCTCGTACCTCAAAAACGACGTCGCGAAGGCGGCGGATACTATCGCAGATACCGTTCACGCAAAAGGCGGCAAGTTCATCGTGATGTCGGTCAGCCTGCCCTATGACGCCGCGCGATTTGAGAAAGCAGACGCGATCATGATCGCCTACCTCCCGTGTTCAATGCCTGTCGATCCCGGCGATAAGGTCAAGGAGATGAACCAGTACGGCCCGAATATGCCTGTCGCGCTGTATATGATGTTCAGCGAGGAAGACGCTCCTACAGGAAAGCTGCCGATCAACATCCCCGCTCTCGACGGTGAATACAACTTCACCGATACGGTCAAGTATGAGAGAGGCTTCGGGCTGACTTATCAGGACGCCCCTATCTCGGATACGGCGATCCTCGGCGACGCGAACCTCGACGGCAAGGTGGATATCACCGACGCGACCCGGATACAAAGATACGCCGCCGAAATGATCGCGCTGAACGATACAGCGCTGAAAACAGCCGACGTCGACGGCGACGGCAAGGTAACGATCATAGACGCGTCATGGCTCAAAAGATGGCTGATACAGCTGCCTGCGCCCGAGGGCATCGGCGAAGAGATCGACGACGAACCTGATCAACCCTCCGATATCGAGCACAAGCTGCTCAGCAGCGTCAGGAAATATCAAAAGGATTTCGAGACCGGCGAATGGGAGCTCTCTGACACCACGACCATCAAATACGAGAACAGCTATCCCGTTCTGTTTGATCTGCTTGAGTCCTACGACGGCGCGGAGCATATCCAAACAAACATCACCTATACCTTTGACGGTGATATCCCGCTGACCCGCACCGAGATCAACGAAGCTCAAAATCTGAAAACTACGGTCGAATACTCGAACGGAAGAGTGTATAATGTCAAGGATGAAACCATCAACACGGGAAGCTACAGTAAGCTGATGTACCAGTACGGACACGGCGACGACTACTTTACGATGGTGCTGCACGATGTGTTCCGAGAGGGAAATGAAGCTAACCCCGATGTACATATGGAAGAGATCGACTCGATCACGATCACAACAGAGAACGGCTTGCTTAAAAGAACGACAAACACCGGTATGTACGCGTATTGGGGCGAAAATCAAGAGAAAAAGTGGATACGCTTCAACGGCGTATATACAGCCGACTACGACTCCGACGGTATCGCCTCCCTCCTTACTGCTGATACTGCATCCTTCGGCTTCCAGCCCAATGCAAAATATGAAGTCATAAAGAAGGACGGGCAGATCGCGGAGATCGTTCAATACTCTCCCGACGGTGAAGGCGGATGGACGACCTTCTACAAATACGAGTTCGAGTATAACGATACCGAGATCAGCGCCGCAAGATACGCGTCGATGATAAACTACTACATCACAAGCCACGGCGGAAATTATTACATCTTCAACTGGTATTGATAAAACCACTATACACAGAAAAGCGTCGCAGAGTCTGCGACGCTTTTTTTACTGGAAAGGGATTATTTATTTTGACCGGTGTTGTTCAACGACAACTCAAACCTATTTTCCGATAAAACTGCTGATATGGTTTTATGAATGTTAGTATCAGATCTTTATAAGCTCGCCGACATTGTACGGGTTACCAAGCTCAGCGAGATAACGTTGGATAAATGTCGCGTCGGCGATACTGACGTCTTCGTCGCCGTCAACATCGGCAGCTGTAATATCCAGACCGTCAGGCACGGGTAATTCGACGATAGTGCGAACGATAAGGGTAGTGTCGGCTATGCTGACTTCGTCGTCACCGTCGACGTCGCCGCGCATATAGTACAAGGGGTCGGTAACGGTGAGCACGCCCTCCTTCGACTGCGCTTCGTCAACAGCGTAGTTGGAGTCCGCTATCTCGGATACATAGATCTTGTAGGCGCCGGCTGTATCGCCCTCTTCACGGGCTATGACGATGCCGAGAGCCTCTGCGTCCGCCGGTTCGCCGTCGGCGAAGGTAACGGTGAAAGTGAAATCGGGGTCGTCATCGCCGGTCTCCTTGGCTTGGTCATCTATGGTGACGATCAGCTTTTGCGGCAGGATGGTCAGCGTAGCCGTGGCTGATGAAGACAATGCATAATCAACGCCCTTGTACTCTGCGCTGACCGTGTAAACGCCTGCGTCTACAGGAGCGTCGCAGCTGTTACCGTCGCTGTCGGAATAATGATAGGTGACCTCGGCGAGGTCTACGCCCTCCATGGCTGCAGCTGTGATATAGTGAGCGGCGCCGTCATACTCTACGCTCATATCATCCATATGCAGCACAGATACGGTGTAGCGTCTGACAATCGGCAGAGCCATATAATTGCCGCCGTACAGATAGACCGTCTCGACGTAGTAACCGGGCTCTGTGATCGGCTCTTTTTCGATGACTACGTCGCCGTCGAGAGTGATGCCGGCGTAGAGCGTATGCATCTGAGAAGTCTCTGCAGGCTTGTCGTTCACGTAGACGTCGCCGCCGAAGACAAAGCTCTGAGCCTCGTCGTAGGGGATGACGACGTTTCTGTCCTCAGTCTCGGTCTTGAAGCGGAGGCTCACCGCCTCCTCGTCGGAGCTGCCCTTAGGACGGATGACGATGAAAGCGATATCGGTCGCCAGCCTGTAGTTGAGGTCGGTAGATACGGCAAACAGCATATAAACGCCGGCGTTTTTGGGCGCCTGACCCAGACGGATCTTGAGATTGGTATTGATCTCGGGGAGGCTGTCGACGAAGTTCATGATCGCCTCGAGTGTGTCCATATCATAGCCCGCGGCTATCAGGGCGTTACGGATGAGCTCGTTGCCGTTTACTCTCTCGAAGATAGAGGATATGATATCTCTGAGCTCGCTGATGGTGGTACCGTCGCCGATCCTCTCGCACATATAATCATATATATCGAACAGCACGACGCCTGCTACGGTTATGCGCATCTTCTTCTTGACGCTCTCGGGGATATCTATGCTGACATAGCCCTGTGTCTCTTCATCTATACCGGCGATAACGCGGATGAAGTCGAGGTTTTCGGGATCGGTCACGACCTTAGCCTCGGGAGTCTCGCCGTAGGTGATCATCTCGCTCTCGGCGTCGAGGCTGCTCCTCGCTCTTCTTACATACACGCTGACAGTGCCCGAGGATGAAGCGTAATCATCGGAGCCGCCGTAGGTCACGGTGACCTCGGCTCTTGAAAGGAAGGTGGCGTTCGGTGTCTCCGGATCTACCTTGAGATCTTCGGCGGTGAATTCGACGACCTCGTCATCCTCGTTGTACACGGTGATGACCTCCGCTGCGGCAGCCCTGAGATCGTCGCCGTAGGTGATGGTGAGCTCGCCGCCCTCGACTCTGGTGGGCTTGCGAAGATCCTTGACCGTAGCCGTGGTATTCACCTGCAGCTTGATGCCGAGCCCGGGTATCTCGCAGGTTATCCTGAGCTTCTCGGTATTGTCTATGGCAAGCTCGCCGCTGAGGGACGATGTGCCGAAGTCATGAGCCAACAAGCCGCTGTAGTTGATCGGCTCGTATATCTCGACGCCCAGCAGATTGTAAGCGGCATATTTCACATCGAACTCAGCCATGTCTTTCAGGCTCTCGGGCGTCAGGTTGATCTGGTCGATTATGCTCTGTAAGACAGCGGTAAAGTTGCCTTTTTTGATATCTATGTAGTTGACCTCGCAGTTATCTATAATGAGCTCTACCTTTGTGAAAACGACGTTGATCTCATATACCTCGCCTTTAGCTACGGGGCCGTATACGCCGTCGACGGGCTCGACCTCTACGCCGTCCTTGGTTACGGTCAGGCTCTCGAGGATGTAATTGTTTTTGGAGTCGGCTTTCGCGGTGATCTCAAACGACTTGCCCTCTTCGAGCTTATCATATACGGTCTCGCCGTCGGAGGTGATCGCGACTGTGCCGCCCTCACCGGCGGTAAGATCAATGGTAGCGTAGGCGTCTCTGATATAAACAGCGGTCACGTCGATAGCCTGTGAGGGGGTGAATTCTACGCCCTCCTCGACGCCGTAAACCGTGTAGATGTACTCTTCGACCTCTTTCGCGGTAACGGTGTAGGTCTCGTCGGTATAGAGCTTGACGGTGCCCTCAACAGCCTCGCCGTTGAGGTAGAGCTCGCCCTCTTCGTTACCGGTGACGGTAAAGCTGCCCTTGTAGTATGTCCTGACCGCGAGGATCATCAGCTTTGCGTCAGCCCATGAGGACTCCTTGCTGCCGTAGATATAGTACTCGCCTGCTTCTACGCTGTAGTTGTTCCTCACCTGAGTGATGTCGTCGGGATCGGAGGCAGGCGCAATACCGTAGTTGCTGTAGCTGCCCAAGAAATCGGCGAGCTCAGAACGGCTGACTCTGCCGCTTGAAGCGTCGACGTCAAGATAGACTTTAGCTGGATTATAGTTGAAGGTGACGGTGATCTCATAGCTTTCGCCGTCGGCAACGGGGCCGTATACGCCCTCGACAGCCTCTACGACTTCTTCATCCTTGGTGACGACGATGCTGTCGAGCTCATAGCCGCGGTCGGTGTTGGGGGTCGCTTCGACCGTGAAGCTTTCACCGTCGTCGACCCTGCCGTTTGCCTTGACTCCGTCGACCTGAACCTCCGCTGTACCGCCTTCGCCGACGTTAAGGCTGAAGGTCGCGAACGCGTTGTTGAGATATGTTACGGTGACGTTGACGGTGCCTGAGGGAGAGAACGCAACGCCGTCCTCGGCGCCCTCCATGACATATGTGTAGCCTTCGATCTCTTTAGCGGTAACGGTGTACTCCTTGTCGGGGTAGAGCCTGCAGTTCTGTGCAAGCTCGCCGTTGAGATAGATCTCGCCGTCATCGTTACCCGCGACGGTGAAGGTCGCGCTGTAGTATGTTGTGATACCGAGGATCATCAGCTTGGCGCTTGTCCATGAAGACTCGTTGCTGCCGTAGATATAGTACTCGCCGTCTTC
>ONPE01000035.1 GCA_900319615.1 uncultured Eubacteriales bacterium | reverse complement strand
CTGGTACCGCCGAGTACACGAATGCACATAAGTTCCTTTGCACCGGTGTTGTCGGCGACCTTGAGATAAGTTTGCTGTTGAATCATGTGTTAATCTCCTCTCAAGAACTTATTTAGCTTTCTCTACTATCTCGACGAGTCTCCATCTCTTGTCCTTGGACAGGGGACGGGTCTCCATAATCTTTACGCGGTCGCCTACGCGCGCCTCGTTCTGCTCATCGTGAGCCTTTACACGGATAGTGCGCTTGATGACCTTGTTATACAGCTTGTGCTTGACGCTGTCCTCGATCGCTACGACGATGGTCTTATCCATCTTGTCGGAAGCTACACGACCGACGAGAGTCTTTCTCATATTTCTATCGCTCATGGCTTACCTCCTTATGCTTCACGGTCGGAGTTCTCACGCATAACGGTGGATACGCGTGCGATGTCTCTCTTGACCGCGGTGATACGCATTGGGTTATCGAGCTGGTTGATAGCAAGCTGGAAACGAAGGTTGAAGAGCTCCTGCTTGAGGTCCTTCAGCTTAAGCTCGAGCTCGCTCTGGGTCAAATCTCTTAATTCCTTAGCAGTCATGCTTAAACCTCCTCTTCCTTCTTGATGAACTTGCACTTGATGGGCAGCTTGGCAGCCGCTAAGCGCATAGCTTCTCTTGCTGTCTCCTCCGGAACGCCGGCGATCTCAAACATGACTCTGTCGGGCTTGACGACCGCTACCCAATACTCGGGCGAACCTTTACCGGAACCCATTCGGGTCTCGGCAGGCTTGGCTGTGACCGGCTTATCGGGGAAGATCTTGATCCAGACCTTACCGAATCTCTTGCAGTAACGGGTCATGGCGACACGTAGGTGACCTTGTTACCTCTGTAGGCGCGGCCTGTCATTCTGCCTCTGTGAACTCTTCTGTACTTCACACGCTTAGGCATCAGCATTATTTTCTGCCTCCTTCCCTATTGTCTCTGCGGGGTCTTCTGTCTCTTCTGTCGCGTCTCTCGCGGCGCTCTCTGCGCTGCTCGGAGCCTGCGTTGTCACGGAGGACTTCGCCTCTGTACAGCCATACCTTTACGCCGATCTTGCCGTAGGTGGTGTTAGCCTCGGCAAAGCCGTAGTCGATGTCTGCACGCAGGGTCTGAAGCGGGATGGTACCCTCATGGTACTGCTCGGATCTCGCGATCTCGGCGCCGCCGAGACGGCCGGAGCACTGGGTCTTGATACCCTTTGCGCCCAGACGCATAGCGCGGCCGATGGACTGCTTCATAGCGCGGCGGAAGGAAATTCTTCTCTCGAGCTGCGCTGCGATGGACTCAGCAACCAGCTGAGCGTTGAGGTCGGGGTTCTTGACCTCGACGATGTTGATGGCAACGGGCTTGCCCAGCTTCTTTTCACACTGCTGACGGAGCTTCTCTATCTCGGCGCCGCCCTTACCGATGATCATACCGGGCTTTGCGCAGTGGATGTGAATGCGGACTTTCTTGCCGTCGCGCTCGATCTCGATCTTGGGAACGCCTGCTGCGAAGAGCTGCTTCTTCAGATCACGGCGGAGGTTGTAGTCCTCAACCAGTGTATCGCCGAAGTGCTTCTTGTCGGCAAACCAACGCGAATCCCAATCTTTGATTATACCTACACGTAAACCGTGCGGATTAACTTTCTGGCCCATAACTCTACCTCCTTATTCTCTTTCCTTGAGCACCAGGGTGATGTGCGAGGTCTTCTTGTCGATGCGGAAGGCTCTGCCCTGTGCGCGGGGACGGATACGCTTGAGTGTGGGGCCCTGACTTACATGGCACTCAGCCACATAAAGACTTGCCACATCCATATCGTGGTTATTCTCGGCATTTGCTACGGCGGACTTGAGCAGCTTGAGAAGCGGCTCTGTAGCGGCCTTGGGAGTCTGCTCAAGAATAGCCTTCGCGAGCTTTACATCCTTGCCTCTGATGAGGTCAAGCACGATGGAAACCTTGCGGGGCGAGATACGGACATAATTCAGATATGCCTTACTTTCCATGTCTCTGACTCTCCTTTGCCTTACTTACTTGTCTTTGAACCGGCATGACCGCGGAAGGTACGGGTGGGAGCAAACTCGCCGAGCTTGTGACCTACCATATCCTCGGTGACGTATACCGGAACATGCTTTCTGCCGTCGTGAACAGCAAATGTGTGACCTACAAATTCAGGGAAGATTGTCGAAGATCTCGACCATGTCTTTAAGATCCTCTTCTCGCCCTTTTTCCTTTTTTCGTACTTCTACTCATAAATCAAGTTCCTTCCTTTCTGCCTTACTTGCTGTTTCTGCGTCTTACGATGAGCTTATCGGACGCCTTGTTGGACTTTCTGGTCTTATATCCGAGAGCCGGCTTACCCCAAGGGGTAACAGGGCCGGGACGACCTACGGGGGACTTACCCTCACCACCGCCGTGGGGATGGTCGTTCGGGTTCATGACAGAACCGCGGACCGTCGGGCGGATACCCATGTTTCTCTTACGGCCTGCTTTACCGATCTTTACGTTCTCGTGGTCGATGTTGCCGACCTGACCGATGGTAGCCATGCAGGTCTCGGGTACGTTTCTCAGCTCGCCGGAGGGCAGTCTGAGAAGCGCGAGGCCGTTTTCCTTCGCCATGAGCTGAGCCATGTTGCCGGCTGCACGTGCGAGCTGAGCGCCGCGGCCGGGATAGAGCTCTACGTTGTGTACGAAGGTACCGGTGGGGATGTTGACGAGGGGCAGAGCGTTACCGGGCTTGATATCGGCGGTCTCGCCGGATACTACCTTGTAACCTACCTTGAGACCCTGGGGCGCGATGATGTACGCCTTGTCGCCGTCCTCATACTCGACCAGCGCGATGAACGCCGAGCGGTTGGGATCGTACTCGATGGTCTTTACGGTGCCTTCTACGTCGAACTTCTGTCTCTTGAAATCAATAATACGGTATTTTCTCCTGTTGCCGCCGCCTCTGTGACGAACTGTGATTCGGCCGTAGCTGTTGCGGCCGGAATGCTTCTTAAGAGGCTCGAGCAAGCTCTTTTCGGGAGCGACCTTGGAAAGTCCGGAGTAATCCGTAACCGACATATTACGCCTTGCGTTTGTAGTCGGCTTATAAACCTTAATAGCCATGTTATTTCACTCTCCTCATGATGGCTTTGCGGGATGATGGCGCATCCCATACATTCTTGCCTGTGTGTTTGTCTAAAGTTAATGAAGTGTCTCGGACACAGCATATATCACGGCGTTCCGCAGAAATATCTCCCGGAAAGCAGTGATATCATGCCTCGTTCACCTACGCTTCTCTTCAAATAACTCCTACTCGGCTGAGCATCCTGCGGGCTCGTTGAGCCCTGCGGACGGTCCCGCCTCGTCTGTCGTTATTTGAAGGCTTCGGTGCTCGGCACACAGTGCTTACATCATGCCTTCAAAAAACTCGATGGGTTTGCTGTCGGCGGTAAGCTGTACGTAAGCTTTCTTCCAGGAACGGGTATAGCCCTCGAAGCGGCCCTGTCTTCTCAGGCGGCCTCTTACGTGGACGGTGTTGACCTTTACTACCTTTACCTTGAAGAGCTCTTCAACAGCCTTCGCGATATCTATCTTGGTGGCTTTCTTAGCTACCTCGAAAACATACTTTTTCTTTGTGATGTCCTGCATCGACTTCTCAGTGATGATCGGGCGGATAATGATATCTTGTGCTATCATGCGTATACCTCCTCAATCTTGGTGAGAGCGTCCTTGGCGATGATCAGCTTGTCAGCGTTCAGAATATCGTAAACGTTGAGCTCGTTGACCTGAGCTGTCTTGACGCCCTTGATGTTGCGAGCGGACTTGATGACCTTCTCGTCGACCTCGGGGAGGACGATGAGAGCCTTCTTCTCAGAGCCTACGGCGCTGAGCATAGCAGCAATCTTAGCGGTCTTGATCTCATCGAGCTTGATAGCGTCGATGACGATGATCTCCTCAGCCGCAGCCTTGGTGGAGAAAGCGGACTTCATAGCCAGCCTTCTGACCTTCTTGTTAACAGAGAAACGGTAATCTCTGGGCTTGGGAGCAAATACTACGCCGCCGTGGTACCACTGGGGTGCGCGTGTCGAGCCCTGACGGGCGCGGCCTGTACCCTTCTGTCTCCAGGGCTTTCTGCCGCCGCCGGAAACCTCTGAACGGGTGAGAGCGGACTGTGTGCCCTGACGCTGGTTAGCAAGGTAGCTTACCACCATCTGGTGCATGACCGCCGCGTTCGGCTCGATGCCGAAGATCGAATCTGCAAGGTCTACGGTAGAGACACTCTTGCCCTGCATATCTACAACCTGTACATTAGGCATATGATTTCCTCCTTCCTTAAGCCTTTACGCTGTCTTTGATGACAACGTAGCCGCCGTTTGCGCCGGGGATGGCGCCCTTGATGGCGATGAGGTTATCCTCAGCGTCGATCTTTACAACGGCGAGATTCTGGACGGTGACCTTCTCGGCGCCGAGGTGACCCGCCATCTTCTTGCCCTTCCATACTCTGGAGGGAGATGAGCAGGCGCCCATGGAACCGCCGTGGCGTGCAACAGGGCCGGAACCGTGAGTTTCCTTAAGGCGGCCGAAGTTCCAGCGCTTGATAACGCCGGCATAGCCCTTACCCTTGCTCTTGCCTGTGACGTCTACCTTGTCACCGGTTTCAAATACATCTGCCTTGATGATCTGACCCAGCTCGTAAGCGGAGCAGTCATCGAATCTGAATTCTTTAAGAATCCTCTTGGGTGCTACGTCAGCCTTCTTGAAGTGACCCTGCAAAGGCTTTGTAACGTGCTTCGGCTTGATATCACCGAAGCCCATCTGGATGGCTTCATAGCCATCGGTCTCGACGGTCTTGATCTGTGATACTACACAGGGACCCGCCTCGACTACGGTTACGGGAACAACTTTTCCCTTCTCGTCGAAGATCTGTGTCATACCGATCTTCTTGCCGATTAATGCTTTCTGCATTCTGTATATCCTCCTTTTAGGTTATTGGTCGGTGGTTTTCCACCGACATGACCCTGTCTGCGTGGTAGGTTGGGATGTGACTACTATAATAAGGTTTAATGTCATTCCGAGGAGGGCGATGCCCGACGTGGGAATCCCCTTGTCGGAGAAGCACTTCTCCTCTTTGTGGGATTGCCACAGCCCCGTTGGGGCTTCGCAATGACACCGGGTTAACAGCCTTGATTATAACTTGATTTCAATCTCAACGCCGGCAGGGAGCTCTAAGCTCATAAGAGCCTCGACTGTCTTGTTTGACGGTCTTAAGATGTCGATAAGACGCTTGTGCGTTCTCATCTCGAACTGTTCGCGGCTGTCCTTATACTTATGAACAGCGCGAAGGATCGTTACGACCTGCTTCTCGGTCGGGAGCGGGACGGGACCCGAAACTCTCGCGCCGGTACGCTTAGCTGTAGCGACGATCCTCTCAGCGGACTGATCGACCAGCTGATGATCGTAGCCCTTTAATCTGATCCTTATTTTTTCCTTGACTGCCATATCTTCGCCTCCTAAATAATCTTGGGTGGTACGAAAACTGTAGTAAACTTCCCAACACCCGTCCGGGTGTTCCTACCCCATCCGTTAAAAAAGCCGATAGCCGCAATGCGGCAACCGGAAACAGATCAGGCGCAGTACGGCATAGCAACCCCAATGCCGTAAAAAGCTCAAACTATTCTTTCGCCCGGTTTAAAATCGGACATACTCCACGGAAAAACCAACTCAGAGAGTTGCAACCTCCCGCTTCATCGCATATCTTGTGCAGTCACGCAAGATGGATTATACTATATATCCCCCGTAAAAGCAACAAAACTGCAATAATTTTCTATGTAGAATTTTTGTAGAATTTTCAAGGGTGTTTTTGTGCATATCGCACAATTTTACTATATCTTGTGGTTTCTGCGGCTAAAAGCACAAGGCTTGACAGCCCATGCCTTATACAATATAATAGTCTATACTATTTATATATACATATTTACAGCACAGTACCGCTGAAACCAAAACGATATAATATCGGATCATACTGAAAATGGTATTACCACGGAGGCAAACTATATGAAAAAAGCAATAGTATTGATACTTGCGCTCGTGTTGGCGCTCTGCATTTGCGCCTGCGGCAAAAAGGACGACGGCATAGACAGAAAAGCCATCAAAACCGAGTTCGATAAGGCCGTCTCTTACACCGAGACTCTGGTCGATACGAAGGATATGACCTCGACCGTTCAGGACGAGAGCGACGGCGTGTATCTCTTCAAACAATGGAACCACACGGGCGATTTCGTAAATACGGATATCGACCTCGACTTTGAGCTTAACGGCAAGACGATAACCCTGGGCACGACCACCGTCGGAGACCTCAAGGCTATGGGCTTTGACGTCGAGTGCGGCTTTGAGACCTTGAAGCCGGGCGATACCGCTTCTTTAGCCGTATACATCGACGGAAAACGCTGTGTTTTCGATACCGCTACGAACGATTCCGACTCCGAGAAGAGCATCGACGAAATGCCCCTAAACGCTTTCATCAACGACGATCTCCTGTGCACCTACAAGGGGCTGTCGTCAAGCTCGACGCTGAAGGACGTCGTAGACGTCCTTGGCTCTCCTAACTACGCGGCGAGCCTCGCGACCAACGACAAAAACGAGACCGTCATAGCTTTAGGCTATGTAAACAACACGACGCAGGAGGACGGTAAGGCGACGACCTCGCTGGAGATCACTTTGCAATATGATCCGGATACGGATTCCGCCTTGCTCTCCGGCATCGAGTTCGATCACAGTGTCGAGTCTGCAGAAGAGCAAAAATAATATTCCGACACAGTGAAGGGGCTGTCGCTGTTTTGCGTCAGCCTTTAATGCTGAACGGATTTACAAATATACGATTGGCTGTATCTTATATATTTTAGTATAGTTGATTTTAGTAAAAACACAAATAAGGTTGGTTTGATCATGAGGAAAGACCGGATTTTACAAAACACTTTTTTCGCCCAGCTGTGGGCGTGTATCTTTTCATCGCTGGCGTCGACTATCGGCTCTATGGTAGACGGCGTTATCATCGGACAATATCTGGGCACGGATTCCATCGCCGCCTTCGGCGTTATAAACCCGCTGCTGACCGTGTTCTCGGTCTTCGGCGCGATAGTCGCGACCGGCTCGCGGACGCGCTTCACAAAGCTGATCGGCGAGGGTAAGGTAAAGGACGCTCAATCGGTATTTTCGCTGTCCTGCATCCTGTCGATAGGTCTGGCGACCCTGATGATGGTGCTGATCCTGCCCTTTGCCTCGCCGTTCGCGGCTCTGCTGGGCGCTTCCGGCAACGCGGCTTCGCTGCTGCCTAAGGCTACGGACTACCTGATCGGTATCGCGATAGGTCTGCCCGCGATGAACGCGATGAAAACGCTGGTTGGCTATATGCCTATAGACAACGACCGCCATCTGCCTGTTGTCGCGTCCATCGTCCTGACGGTATCGGATATCATATTCGACCTGCTTGTCGTGGTGATGCACGGCGACACCTTCGAGATGGGTCTCGCCACAAGCCTGAGCTACTACGCGGCGGTCATCGTTCTGCTCACGCATTTCCGCAAGAAGAACATCCTCCTGCGCTTCTCGGTAAAGAACATCAGGTGGAGGGACTCGCTTACCATCATCAGGAAGGGCGCGCCCGTGGGCGTGTGCCGCTTCGGAAACACCCTGCGCTCCGCATCCCTGAACCACCTGCTTGCGGTGATCGCCTCTACCTCCGCCATAGCCGCCTATTCGGTACACCGGCAGGCGGACTCCTTCCTCAATCCTATCATGCTCGGCATGGCTGAGACCGTGTGCATGATGGCGGGTATCATCCTGGGAGAAGAAGACCGCCCTCTGATGAAGAGGCTGCTGCGGACTTCGGTGCGCGCGACGATGGTCTTCACCCTCGGGGTCGCAGTGCTTGCGTGGTTCTTCGCTCCCGTGTTTGCGCAGTTGTTCATCAAGGATAATCCCGAAGCTCTCGAGCTCTCGATCGCCGCGGTACGCTGCTACGCCGTCGGTATGCCGTTCTACGGATTGAACGTTATCTATCAGGAATATCTGCAGGGTATCGAGAGAAGCAAGCTCTCGCTTATCGCGGGCTTTATGCTTGAAGCAGGCTTCCTGATCATCTCGGCATGGGTGATGTCCGCTTGGTTCGGAGCAAACGCCGTATGGTACGCTTTCCCTGTCACACAGGGTCTGATGTTCATCTTCTACGCTGTTCTTATCACCGTCGAGAGCCGACGACTCAATATCCGCGGCGAGGGGGTCTGGAACAAGATCCTGCTGCTGCCGCCGTCCTTTGACGTACCGGAAGAGAATCAGATGGAGGGCAGCATCACCTCGATGGACGAGGTCATGGAAATGTCGAAAACCGTCTGGGATTTCTGCAAATCGCACGGCTGTGACGCAAAACGCACCTTCCTGATCTCGCTGAGCGTTGAAGAAATGGCGGGCAATATCGTCACTCACGGTTTCCCGGGCGACGATAAGGAGAACATAATCAACGTCCGCCTTATCAAAAATGATGATCTTTATATCATCCGCATCCGCGACGACTGCCCGGTCTTTGATCCGGTCAAGCAGCTTGAGCTGTTCTCGGAAGAGGATCCCACACATCACTTAGGCTTGAGGATGACGGCGAGTATGGCGAAAGAATTCAAATACACCAACATAATGAAGCTGAACAATCTGCTGATAAAAGTCTAAGTGTAAACAGATCATCCTGCCAAAAACAAGCAAACAGACATCAACGCCCCGGCTGAAAAGTCGGGGCGCAGTTTTTGCTGTATGCTGATTCGGTTTGCAAAAGAAAGACTAAATTTTATGGAATATTAGTATTAGAAGCATCTTTGCTTTCTTTGCTTTTTACAATGCTCTATGTGTCCGCAGCGGTAGCACAGCTCGTTGTTGCACATACCGTCGTCGTTATTGAAGAACGAGGTGATATTGCTGACGGTCGTCTCTGCGATGTTGTGCAGCGCTTCATCTGTCAGGAACGCCTGATGCGAGGTGACGATAACGTTAGGCAGGGAGATCAGCATGGACAGCAGATCGTCGTTGAGGATATGGCCGGAGCGATCCTCGAAGAATACATTTGCCTCCTCCTCGTACACATCAAGGCATGCAGCTCCGATCTTACGACTCTTGATGCCGTGCAGCAGAGCCTCTGCGTCGATCAAGCCGCCGCGGGAGGTGTTGACGATGACGACGCCCTTCTTCATCTTGTCGATAGCGTCGGAGTTGATAAGATGGGTGGTATCGTCGGTAAGCGGACAGTGCAGCGAGATGATGTCGCTGCGCTCGAAAAGCTCATCGAGCGACACATAGTCGATGCCGCTGTCAGCCGCCGGGAAGAGATCGTAGGCGATAACGTTCATCCCGAAGCCGCGGCAGATATCTATGAAGATGCGCCCGATCCTGCCCGTACCGATAACGCCTGCGGTTTTGCCGTGAAGATTGAAGCCGGTCAGACCGCCGAGGGAGAAGTTGTACTCTCTTGTGCGGTTGTACGACTTATGGATCCTCCTGATAGAGGTGAGCAGCAGCGCCATGGCGTGCTCGGCGACCGCATAGGGAGAATACTGCGGAACATGGACGACATGGATCTTTCCGAAGGCGGCGCGCACATCCACGTTGTTGTATCCGGCTGAGCGCAGGGCGATCAGCTTGACGCCGCTGTTATACAGCT
Source organism: uncultured Eubacteriales bacterium (assembly GCA_900319615.1). Lineage (GTDB taxonomy): Bacteria > Bacillota > Clostridia > Oscillospirales > Acutalibacteraceae > Ruminococcoides. The sequence continues at coordinate 11,228 of ONPE01000035.1, read as the reverse complement.
TTTCGATCACCGATGCGTTCACGGTATCGTTGACGAATACGCAAACAGCGTCGCAGCCGTCAGCCAACGCCGCGGTATCTTCATTCAGCTTGGTCTCGAGAAATTTGAACTCGATGTCATTTTCGGCAGCTAAATGCTCGAAGGACGGTTTATCATATGCTTTTGTGTCATAAAATGCGACTTTTATCATGCTCAAAACTCCTTTGGATCTTCTATGATCATATTTTACCCAATCACGCATAAGTCGTCAAGTGGAAACAGCGGAAAATATAAAAAGTAATACTGCACGATCTGCACTTCGAATTTGCGGTATTGACATAATCCTGTATTATGTTGTGCAGATGACCCGTGCAACGTCCTCGAAACGCTCTTCGTGTTGTCTTAAAGTACAGCTAACAAATCGGTTTTTCGTAACAAAAGGAGCTGAGATTTGAATACATCGGCGAAAATATTGCAGCAAAGAATAATAAAATTGCAAATTCAGCCTGTATTTATCGGATGAATTGGCGATTTTACATAAAGTTTTGAAAATGCGCAAAAAAATCTTGCAAAGTCAGGCTCCATCATATATAATGCTACTTGTGCAAAGTTTCTTTAAGGTGCGATTTTTCGCTCTGCGAAGAAGACAATTAAATATGGCACTATATTTAGGAGGTATAGTATTATGTCTTATGTTGATGAAGTCATCGCAAAAGTAAGGGAAAAGAATGCTTCCGAGCCTGAATTCCTTCAGACCGTAGAAGAGGTCCTTACTTCCATCCGTCCCCTTGTTGACGCTAACGAGGAAAAGTACCGCAAGCTGGCTCTCTTGGAGCGCATCGTCGAGCCTGAGAGACAGATCAAGTTCCGCGTACCGTGGGTAGACGATAACGGTCAGGTACAGGTCAACATCGGTTACCGTGTACAGTTCAACTCCGCTATCGGTCCGTACAAGGGCGGTCTGAGATTCCATCCGTCTGTATACATCGGTATCATCAAGTTCCTCGGCTTCGAGCAGATCTTCAAGAACTCCCTGACCGGTCTTCCGATCGGCGGCGGTAAGGGCGGCTCTGACTTCGACCCCAACGGCAAGAGCCCCAACGGCAAGAGCGATATGGAGATCATGCGCTTCTGCCAGAGCTTCGCTACCGAGCTTTTCCGTCATATCGGTCCCGATACCGACGTTCCCGCCGGTGATATCGGCGTAGGCGGCAGAGAGATCGGCTACATCATGGGTCAGTACAAGAGGATCCGCGACGCTTACGACGGCACTCTGACCGGTAAGGGCACACAGAACGGCGGTCTCGCCGGCCGTGCCGAGGCTACCGGCTTCGGCGTTGTATTCTATGCACGCGAGATGCTCAAGCACTTCGGCGAGGATCTGAAGGGCAAGACAGTAGCTCTCTCCGGTTTCGGTAACGTTACATGGGGCACCGCGCTGAAGCTCAACGAGCTGGGCGCCAAGGTCATCACCATCTCCGGTCCCGACGGCTACATCCTTGATGAAGACGGCATCAGCGGCGACAAGGTAGATTATCTGCTCGAGCTCCGCGGCTCCGGCAAAAACATCTGCGCTCCCTATGCCGAGAAGTATCCGAACGCTAAGTTCTTCGCCGGTGAGAAGCCCTGGGGCGTAAAGGCTGACCTGTACATCCCCTGCGCTACTCAGAACGAGATCCGCATCGAGGACGCTAAGAAGATGGTCGAGAACGGCTGCAGATTCCTTTGCGAGGCTGCTAACATGCCCACCACCAACGAGGCTATCGAGTATCTTAAGGAGAACAAGGTCATCGTCGGCCCCTCTAAGGCTGCCAACGCAGGCGGCGTAGCTTGCTCCTGCATCGAGATGAGCCAGAACGCAGGTCACACCGTATTTACCGAGGACGATGTTTTCGCTCAGCTCGAGAATATCATGGTCAACATCTTCAAGCAGTCTGTCGCTGCCTGTGAGAAGTACGGTCTGGGCGACGACCTCATCGCCGGCGCTAACATCGCAGGCTTCGAGCGTGTTGCAGACGCTATGCTCCTGCAGGGTATCGTCTGATCCTGACAGATATTTTTATAGAGAGCCCATCCCTACAGACGGGCGATCACAAAGCACAATATGCGTAACGCTTTGCGGCACAGCTCATGGCTGTGCCGCTGTTTTGTTGAAGAGTTAAAAAGAAATCGCTATGGGAGATTGCAAAAATACCCCATAATCCATTTTGCGGTCTTACCTTAAGGGATCATTTGACGGATCGAATTTTTTGTGCTATATTCTTAGTTGATCAAATCACAGGTAAGCGTCGGTCAGCGCTTATCCGGAAAGAAGTCTGAACATGAAGCTGAGCTACATCTACTATAAAATCGTCCGCGGCGCTTTGCGGCTGAACTTCCCTCACGCAAAGACCGTCTATGAAGAACAGCCGGACAGCGACCCGGCGATATTTGTCAGCAATCACTCCGCCGTGATCGGCCCCGTGATGATGACCCTCGACTTCAAGAGGAAGCATCAGACATGGGCGGTCGGCAACGCGCTGGACAGCAAGAAGGCGGCAAACTTCGCCTTTCACGACATTTTCTTCGGCAACAGCCGACGCTGCAAATGGTTCTGGCGTATGCTCTCGCGCATCGTCGCCAAGGGGCTCCCTCCCCTGCTCTACTACTCCGACACCATCCCCGTCTATCACGATAAGAGCATCGTCAAGACCTTCAAGCAAAGCGTAAAGGCGCTGACGGAGGGCGATGATCTGGTCATATTTGCCGAATCTCCCAAACGCTACTCCGAGTTCGTCTGCGAGCTGCAGCCGGGCTTCATCGACGTAGCGCGGCTATACTATCGCAAATCCGGCAAAGCGATCAAGTTCTATCCCGTCTATCTCGAGAAGAAGAACGCCGTTATCTCGGTCGGCAAGCCTGTAGCTTACGATCCCGAGCAGCCTCTCGACGAACAGCGCGGGATGATCGCCGAGTATCTGCGCGACAACATCGACCGTCTTGCGCGGGCGCTGCCGGAGCACAAGCCCGTACCGTTCCTGCCCGAGCGCTGGTACAGCGCATATGGGATGTACGAGGACGACGTATACGGCTACTGGAAAATGATAGATGATACCGGATCTGATAAAAGCGAATGATCGTAACATAAAAGCAGGACGCCCTTATGCGGACGTCCTGCTGTTTTTATGTATCAAAATCCTAATTATTCTTCAAATCTGCCTGTCGATAGTTTTTCTGCGGCTGTCTTTATTCATCATCGTCGGGGTCGCCGGCGATCTCTTCGTTGAGCTCTTCTATGAGCGCCTGCTTCTCGCTGTCGATAACAGGCTCAGGTTTGGCGCCGTCATCTTTGGCTTTCTTCTTCAACATATAAGCAGCGGCAAACGCACCTACGGCGATCACGAGCGCGCTGCCTGCGCCGATGAGGATGTACTTCCAAGTGTTGTCGGGTCGCAGATCATAGTATACGCTGCCCATATCTTCCCCTTCATCACCCCAAACATCAGAGCGGCTGCTCCTGCTGCCGGATCTGTATGCAGACGAGGTCTTTGAGGACGTCTTTGATGAGGTCTTGCTTGTCTTTGACGAGGCATCGGACTTCACTACGTCATCCTTATCGAAGGTGACCGACAAGGTGTACTCTTCGGAACTATCGGACTTCTTCATCGAGGCGTCGGCGGTCTGAGATACCCGCAGCACAAAGCTCGTCGTGCCCTCGGCAGACGCCGTGAAATACAGACGGCACAGCCTGCCGCTGACAGCAGCGCTGTCGGCAAGGGCTACGTTCACCCTGCCGCCGTTGTCGGTACTGCGGATGGTCGTCGAGGACTCGGTAGCCTGAGCGGAGCGGAAGGATACAAAGCCGCCGTCGTAATCCAGCGAGAACACCGCCGCGGATATTTCTCTCTCGCAGAGTATGTCGATGTAAAACGTCGAGCTTCTCTCCGACTTCGGAGTGTACTCACAGCTGAAGCCTGCCTCCTGCGCCGAGCATACCGTGCAGAATACGCACAGCAAAAGCGCCGTCAGCGCGATAATGCGCCTCATGTGATGACCATGCCGCCGTTGACGGACAGCACCTCGCCGGTGATGAACCGCGCCTTGTCGGACGCGAGATACAGCACAGCGTCGGCGATATCCTCCGGCGTACCGAGGGCGTTGAGGGGTGTTTCTTCCTTTAAAACGGCGATATCATCGGCAGAGTACTCCGCCATCATGTCGGTCATCACCACGCCGGGTGAGACCGCGTTCACGCGGATACCGGATGGCCCGACTTCCTTGGCGAGCGCCTTGGTCAGCCCGATAACGCCTGCCTTTGCCGCCGAATACGCCGCCTCGCAGGAGGCGCCGACCTCGCCCCACATCGAGGCGATGTTGATGATAACGCCGCTGTGGGCGCGTATCATAGCCGGCAGAGCCGCCTTGCAGCAATAGAAGACCGAGCTGAGGTTGGTGCTTATCAGGCGCTCCCACTCGGTATCGCTCATATCGGTGAGCAGTCCGCTCGCGGAGATACCGGCGTTGTTGACGAGGATATCAGGGTCGCCGAGGGTATCGCGAATCCGAGCGAACATCTCCGCGACTTCCCTGCCGTCGGAAACATCCGCCCTTACGCACATCGTATTCACGCCGAGGGCTCTGAGCTCCTCTTCAAGCTCCTGTGCCTTATCGGCGCTGTTGAGATAGTTTATGGCTGTGTCAAAGCCTGCCTTTGCGAAGGCTCTCGCGCACGCCGCGCCGATACCGCGCGAGGCTCCGGTGATCAGTACTGTACCCATATCAGCTCCTCTTCCACAGCGACGGCACGAAGATCAGCAGGAACGGATAGAGCTCCAGTCTGCCTGCGAGCATATTGAAGCAGAAGACGATCTTCGAGAAGACGCTGAAACCTGCATAGTTGCCGGTGGAGCCGACCACGTTCATACCGGGGCCGGTGTTGTTGAGGGTCGCGAGAACGCTGGAAAAGCTGGTCATAAAGTCAAAGCCGTTCAGCGATATGAGCATCGTGGTAACGATGATGATAAGTACATAGATAACAAAATATACGCTGACGGAACGGGTGACCTCATGAGTGACCCTCTTGCTGTCTATCTTCACGGCATGGACGGTACGGGGGTGCATGATAAGGGTGAACTCCTTCTTCATGCCCTTGAGCAGTATGATAAGGCGCGACACCTTGAAGCCGCCGCCGGTAGAGCCTGCGCACGCTCCGATACAGGTCACGAGCAGGATGATGGTCTTAGAGAACTCGGGCCACTTGTTTACATCGGTTATGGCGAGACCTGTCGAGGAGCCGACCGAGGTGATATAGAAGAAGCTCTCGTGGAACGATCTGAATATGTCGCCGCCGAATACGCCGTGAGCGAGGAGGTCGACGGTGATAACAGCGGTCGCGGCGAGGATGATGCCGACGTAAGTCCAGAGCTCCTCGTTCCTGAAAGCCTGCTTGAATTTGCGCATGACGATAAGGATGTAGACGTAGAAATTCACGCCGAAAAGCAGCATGAATACCGCCGCTACGCCCTGCAGATACGGGCTGAACCGCGCCATGGAGTCGTTGTATACCATGAAGCCGCCCGTGCCTGCCGTAGAGAAGGATGTGGTGATAGCGTCAAAAAGATTCATGCCGCCGAACAGCAGCAGGATACACTCTAAAAGCGTCAGACCGCAGTAGATGGCGTAGAGCAGCGCCGCGTAGTTGCGTAGCTTCGGCATACTTTTGCTGACGGCGGGGCCGGTGGACTCCGCCTTCATCAGGTTGATGCTCTGGTTGCCGCCGAGCCTCGGGATGATAGCCAGCAGGAAGACGATAACGCCCATGCCGCCCAAAAAGTGCGAGAAGCTGCGCCACATCAGCATACAGCGCGGAAGATGCTCGATCTCGGTCAGGATGGTCGCTCCGGTGGTGGTAAAGCCCGATATCGTCTCGAACAGCGCATCTACAAAGTGCGGTATGCAGCCGGATATCCACAGGGGCAGACAGCCGATCAGCGACAGCAGCAGCCACGAAAGCGTGGTGACCGCAAAGCCGTCCTTAAGGTACATGGTGTTGCTGCCGGGCTTTTTGAATACGAGCAAAAATCCGAGCAGCACCGAGCCCAGACCGATAAACAGGAAAAACTTCAAAAAAGGCCACTCGTGATAGATGACGCCGACGACCGTGGGCAGCAGCATGGTAGCGCCCTCGATCAGCATGACCCATCCTAAAATGTAGCTTATCAAACGTTTATTCATAGCGATCTCCGCAGGAAAATTACTTATTTTTACGCCCACAGCGGGCTGTGAGCGCATGGTTTGGATTATTTGAGTATATTGCGCAGGTCGGATAGACCCTTGTGCTTGGTGATGACGATGACCCTGTCGCCCTTTTCGATGGTATCGTTGCCGCCGGGGGTGATGACGTTGCCGTTCCTGCCGATACAGACGATCTGCAGGTCGTTCTTGAGATTGAGCTTTGACAGCGGCACGGAGGTCACGGCGCTGTCCTCACGCACGACGAACTCGAGCACCTCAGCCTGATCGCCGTTGACCTTGAACATGGTCTCGACGTTGTTGCCGACGGTGTTGTGCATACCGCGCACATAGCGGACGATGTACTCGCCGGTGAGCTGTTTGGGGCGGATAACGCTGTCCAAGGGCAGGTCGTTGATGACGGACTCGAACTTGAGATTGCCGAGCTCGGTGATTATCTTCGCGTTAGGGTTGACATTACGTGCGTACAGCGAAGCGAGCAGGTTCTCCTCGTCGGTATCCATGAGGCAAACCACGCCGTCGACGCGGTCGATGCGCTCGCTCATGAGCAGATCCTCGTCCATAGCGTCGGCGTTGATGACCATAACTCCGTCGAGATCCTCCGCGAGCTCCTCACAGCGGCGGGGATTGTGCTCGATGATCTTCACGCTGATACCGGTAGCCTGCAGGATCTTGGCGAGATAGAAGCCGATCTTGCTGCCGCCGAGTATCATGACATATCTGCCCTTGTTAGAGATGGTGCCCAGCAGCTTGAGCAGCTTTGACGCGGCTCCCGCAGGAGCGACCAGAGCGACCATATCGCCCTCTTTGAGGAGGAAATCGCCGGTGGGGATATGGAACTCGCCGCCCCTCTCGACGAAGACTATGCGCACCTTGCCCTTGAGCAGGGAGGCGCAGTCGGCGACCTTTTTGTTTATGATGGGAGCCTTATCTGTAAGGCGGATCTTGATGAAATCTATGCTGCCCTTGGCAAAGGAGCTTATCTTGACGGCTCCGGGGTACTTGACCAGCCGGGCTATCTCGCTCGCGCAGGTGTACTCGGGGTTGATGACCATGCTCAGCTTGAGGTCTTCCTTGATAGCCTCAACATCGTTGATATACTCCGGATTGCGAACGCGGGCGATGGTGGACGCTACGCCGGCGTTCTTGGCGAGCAGACAGGTGTAGATGTTCAGCTCGTCGGTAGCCGTGACCGCTATGAGCAGGTCGCAGCGCTTTATCCCTGCCTCGTTGAGCACGCTGAAGGTCGCGCCGTTGCCCTGTATAGCCATGACGTTCTGGGTATCGGATATCCTGTCAAGAGCGTCAAAACGCTCGTCTATCACGGTTATGGAGTGACCCTCGGTGTTGAGCTGATCGGCGATAGAGCGACCTACTCTGCCGCAGCCGACGATAATAATATTCATATAAATACCTCGTAAAACGATCCTGCCGCATCGGGAACAAAAGGATCGTTATTATTTTCTAAAATCACCGCCGCACGATCCGCGGCTCGCGCCTTGCTTGCAGCTTGATCAGGTGAACGGCGCGTCAGAATTTGAAGCACTTCTGCAGCGCCTTATACTCGCCGAGTACCAAAAGCGTCATGTCCTTTGCCAAAACGGTCTCAGGCTTGATCATGAAGTTCATGACGTCCTCTTCCTTTATACCGATGATCGACACGTTATACTTTTTTCTGACGTCAAGCTGGATGATATTCTTGCCGACCCACTCGTTGGGGACGGCGACCTCGTACAGGGAGTGCTTCTCGTCGAGCTCGATATAGTCGATGATGTGGTCGGAGCTGTAGCGGATCGCAGCCCATTTCGCGATCTGCTTCTCGGGATAGACGACCCTGTCGGCGCCGTTGCGGAGGAGGAATCTCTCCTGTCCGTCGCGCTCTGCGCGGGCGACGACGAATTTGGCCCCGAGCTCCTTCAAGAGATAGGTGGTCTCCAGAGAGCTCTGAAAATCGTTGCTGATCGTGACGTAGCAGATATCGAAGTTGTTTACGCCCAGCGTTCTGAGAAACAGCTCGTTGGTGCTGTCGCCGATCTGAGCGTCGGTGACGATCTCCATCGCCTCGTTGACCCTGTCCTCGTTATGGTCGATACCCAGCACATCATGACCGAGCTTGTTCAGCTGGATAGCGATATTCTTCCCGAATCTTCCGAGTCCGATCAATAAAACAGATTTCATGATATATCTCCTTTATCCGACAGTGATCTGTTCGATAGGTAATTTTGACATTTTCTTCGTGTTCCCCGATAATGCGGCGTAGATAACGGTCAGACCGCCGACTCGCCCGAGGAACATCAGCACGATCAGGATGAGCTGCGATACTATGCCCAGCCTCGGTGTGATGCCGAGGGTAAGACCGACCGTACCGACCGCCGAGGCGGTCTCAAAGAGGCACGCTCCGAAGGGGAGCGCTTCGACCGCGCAGATAACAGCCGCGCCGGAAAAGCTCAGCGTGATGTACATCAAAAAGAGCGTGGACGCGTTCTTGACCGCGTTCGAATCTATCCTCCTGCCGAAGCACTCGGGGTCTTCCTTTTGCCCGAAGGACGAGAGAGCGTTGAGTATCAGCACGGCAAGGGTGGTGGTCTTCATACCGCCTGCCGTAGAGCCGGGCGATCCGCCGACGAGCATCAGCGCGACGAAGATCGCCTGACCTATCGTAGTCATGGAGTTGAGGTCGAGGGTGTTGAAGCCGGCAGTTCGCGTGGTGACCGACTGGAAAAGCGAGCCCAATATCCTCTCGCCGAGCGGCAGATATGAAAAATCGAAGAAGAAAAACAGTACCGCCGGGACGACTATCAGCACAGCGGAGGTGACAAGAGCCACCTTGCTCTGCATACGGTAACGCTTGAAGCGGAATTTGTGGGTCGTGACGTCCTTCCATGTGATGAAGCCGATGCCGCCCATGATTATCAGCAGCATCAGCACGATGTTGACTACAGGGTGAGCAGCGTAGGAGGTCATCGAGGAGAATTTATTATCCGGCGTCCCCAAAACGTCGAAGCCGGCGTTGCAGAACGCCGAGATCGAGTGGAACACCGCCATCCACAGACCCTTGGCTCCGTGATCCTTTATGAATATCGGCATCAGGATCGTCGCGCCGATCAGCTCGACGGCGATGGTGCCGCGTATGACGTATTTCGTCAGCCTGACGATACCGCCGAGATGCGGGGCTGAGATCGCGTTCTGCATCGTGCTCCTCTGGCTGAGCGAGAGCCTTTTGCCCGAAAGCATCACAAAGGACATCGCCATCGTGATGACGCCCAGACCGCCGATCTGGATAAGGGTAAGTATCACTATCTGACCGAACGCCGACCAGTAGGTGGCGGTATCCTGCACCACCAGACCGGTCACGCAGACCGCCGAGGTGGAGGTGAAAAGAGCCTGATTGAACGGCGTGAAGCCGCCGCTTTTAGACGATATAGGCAGCATCAGCAGCAGAGCGCCCAGGATGATCACTCCGATAAAGCCGAGAAAGATGATCCGAAACGGCGACATACGTTTCTTCTTTTTTATCGCACTTGCCATACGTTCTCCTTGCGTTACCTGTCCCGGATCGCGGACGAACAGCCTCTTTGATACGGCTGAAACTACCCGGCGTCCGTACGTCGGTATACATACCGGTTATTTATCCGCGCCTGCGAAAAATATAACTTTGCAATCCGCACAAGCCTATCATGCGGCCTTGCCTGAAATCCACATATGTATCAATATTCTACATCAACCGGTCGCGAAATTCAATATCATAATAGAAATTTATCCCTAAAATGTTCTTGTAGCGGCGGTTTTTGAAAAAAGCAGTTTTTCTGCATACAAAATGCCCAAAAATCATGGGCGGATTATTTACAGATTCTTCTTTATTTTTTTCATATACTATGGTATAATACAGGCTATAATGGGGTGATATGGGGTCATACTCTTGATCTTCCCCGTGTCCCCGTAAACGAAAGGACTGATATTATGGGTTTATTCAAAACGCTGTTCGGCGATTATTCTGCGCGCGAGCTCAAGCGCATCCGCCCTATATGCGATAAGGTGCTCGCTCTGGAGGGCAAGTACGCCGCCATGAGCGAAAAGGAGCTGAAATCCCAGACTGATATACTGAAGAACCGCCTGCAAAACGGCGAGACCACCGACGATATCCTGCCCGACGCTTTCGCGGTATGCCGCGAGGCATCGTGGAGGGTGCTCGGCATGAAGCACTTCCCCGTACAGGTCATAGGCGGCATCGTCCTGCATCAGGGACGTATCGCCGAGATGAAGACCGGTGAAGGTAAGACTCTTGTCGCTACCCTGCCCGCATACCTCAACGGTCTGACCGGCAAGGGCGTGCATATCGTCACCGTCAACGACTACCTCGCAAAGCGCGACTCGGAGTGGATGGGCAAGCTGTACAGATGGCTCGGGCTCTCTGTCGGACTCATCATCCACGACGTCCCCGCAGCCGAGCGCAAAAATATGTACGATGCCGACATCACATACGGCACGAACAACGAGCTGGGCTTCGACTATCTGCGCGACAACATGGTCGTGTACAAGGAGCAGAAGGTGCAGCGCGAGCACGCCTTCGCCATCGTGGACGAGGTCGACTCTATCCTCATAGACGAGGCGCGTACCCCGCTCATCATCTCCGGCAAGGGCGACGAGGCGAGCGACCTGTATGAGCGCGCCGACAAGCTCGCAAGAACCATGAAGAAATACGTCTTCACCGAGGTCGACAGCAAGGAAGATCTCGAGGAGTTCTATCAGGAGAACGGCATCGACTACGTCGTAGATGAAAAGGCGCACACCGCCACCCTGACTCAGCTCGGCGTGAAGAAGGCAGAGGCGTACTTCGGCCTCGAGAATCTGACCGATCCCGACAACATCACCATCCAGCACCACGTAAACCAGGCTATCAAGGCTTACGGCTGCATGAAGAACGAGGTCAACTACGTCGTCAAGGACGGCGAGGTCATCATCGTCGACGAGTTCACCGGCCGTCTGATGTACGGCAGACGCTACAACGAGGGTCTGCA
>ONPE01000084.1 GCA_900319615.1 uncultured Eubacteriales bacterium | reverse complement strand
TGCTCGGTGAGATCGGCGAGAAATACGGCGCTCCCAAAACTGCGGTCGCCATCGCATGGATACTTCGTCATCCGGCAAAAATGCAGGCGATCGCCGGCACGATGAACCCGTCTCACCTGAGAGATATCTGCGAGGCGTCAAAGGTCGAGCTGACACATAACGAATGGTATCGCATCTACCGCGCGTCCGGTAAGTTTTTGCCCTGATAACAAGCTATAGATCAACAGAACATTTCCATTAGCTCAGCGATTATCCCGATTGAATAAACTTCTCCGATGCAAGCGCTAAAGTATCCACCGGTCGCTTTCCCTTCGCTCTGCTCGGACGGGGTATCAGCCTAAGAGGATAAATCTACCCCTTCGGGCAATTTCACGACAGGCCGCGGGGTATTATACCCTTATATACCGGTTGAGATTGCCACAGCTCCGACACGCGTGTCAAGGGCTTCGCAATGACATTTTTGAATAAACAAGACCGATAAACAGCTTACCCATCACGGGAGCTGCCTATCGGTCTTTTACTGTTTTGAACACTGATGATAAGTCTTTCCCTGCGGTTATATACGGCAGGGAAATATTTTAAAGGATAATTACGATGACGCAGACAGATAATCTGTATTGATCGAATACCTGCTCCTTGATTAAAGAGAAAGTGTCACTGATTGCCTCTGATCGGTAATTCGTCATCCTCTTCCAGGGGATTGCTCAACATGATAACATCCGACGTCATAAATCTGATGATATCCAGTTCCGTGCGCTCGTATTTCTCTTTCTTCATGATTGACCTCCTAATGCGACGCTCTCAAAAAAGATATTCGCCGCTTCTACCCTCGACCTCTATATATTATCAATATTATATCAAGCCGGTTTTATACAGTCAATGTACAATAAACAGCATTTTTATATCTGTAGGGTATTGATTTATTATCACAAATGACGATATTCGCCATTGATCTTTCATTTCAGATATCCTGTTAAAGACGTTTCATGGTGATGCCGTGAAAAAATATCCCCGAAGGTCAGATTCGGTCTTGCCTTCGGGGGTAGGGACAGTCATGACGCGGCTGCCCGGGATATTTTGGATCGGGATAATGAGAACTTATGCCTTCTGGAATTTTGCCTTGAAGCCTTCAAAGCTCGCTTTGATCTCGGCGCGCTTTTCTTCAACCTTCTGCTTGCGGTCGGCTTTCTTAGCCTCGCGCATCTGCTTGCGGGCTTCCTTCTCCATCTGCTTCTGCAGTTCCTGAGCGGCTTCGATCTCGGCAGCGATCTCGGCAGCGTCGAAGCAGCCTACCGCTGTATCGTACTTCTCAAAGAAGGCTTCAAACGAACCTGCAACGGACTCGTCGACCAGAGCGACAAGAGAGGTGGATTCATCCGCGATCTTCTCGCAGACGTTTTCAATAAGGCAAGCGTTGTCGAGCTCGTCGAAAGCGTCGATCGTGCCGCCTACCAGAACGCCGTAGCTGCCGCCGAGCAGAACGCCGATGGGGCCGCCTACAATGCCGATAACAGCGCCCAGAAGACCGCCGATGAGAGAATCGTCGCAGGTCTCTGCGCCGGTGTCATAGCCGTCCTTAACTACAGGCTGACCGTTCTGCTTGACAACGATGCCTGCCTGCGGAGCAGCGAAGTTGTCGTTGATAGGATTGAGCTTGAGATCGGAAAGCGCCTGATACGCTTCGCTCTCAACCTTGAAATTTACTACAAAAATGTTTTCTGCCATAATATCTCCTCCGGATAATGATATTTTATACTATTTACAATTAAAACGCTTTGAACAGATGTCAACGGAAAGTTTCGCAGGACAAGACTTGTGCCGTGCAAGGGCAACAACGCAGTTATGCGGGATTTAACGCAGCAGGTGTTGAAGGGCTTTATTTGAAACAGTATTATAGCCTTTTATTTTTTCTTTGTCAGCTTACCGACGCTGTATATCGCCAGAGCTATCGCGAAAATGATACCTATAACGGCGATCAGCGGCATACCGTTTACCGTTTTCGGCTCCAGATCGACGCTCGCGAGTATACACGAGCCGATGAACAGGACGCAGGCGATCAGCGAGAGCACGACATACTTCAGATAAATGCCGATCCTCTCCAGGGGCTCCTCATAGCCGGTGATCTCCATGTTGATCTTAGCCTTGCCCTTTGAGATCGCGCCCAGCGAGTCTGCGAGGAAGCCCGGGATCTTGCCGATCTTCCTGCCGGTGCCGAGGATCTCCTTGCCTATGTTCGCCGCTATCTCTTTGATGTCGAAATCCTTTTTGTTGCGCTCGACCAGCTTGTTTGACAGAAGCTCGAACAGATCGAGCTCGGGGCAAAGCTGCTCAAGAACGCCTTCGATCGCGATAAGCGATCTGCCCAGCATGGTGAACTGACCGGGCAGCGAGATGTGGTGATCGGAAGCAAGCTCGGTGATCTCGTCGACGAGCTCGGACATATCAATATCGCTGATGCCCTTTGTACCGTCGTATTTATTGAGGAAGGTCTGAGCGTCCTCGATCAGCTTGTCGCGGTTGGTCTTTGACGAAGCAGCTCCAAGCGAGATAATGCCGTTTACCAGACCCTCCGCGTCCATGGCGAGTAGAGAAAGGATAAGGCTCTGGATGGTGTTGATATCCTTCTCGCTGACATGGCCGATCATGCCGAAGTCGATCCAGTAGGGCTTGCCCTTTGAGAGCATGATGTTGCCCTGATGCGGGTCGGCATGGAAGTAGCCTACGTCGAGCACCTGGTGGACGTAGTTCTCCGCGACGGTCTTGCCGATCTCAAGCGGATCGTAGCCGTCCTCGATGATCTTGTCTTTGTGAGAAACGGTGTAGCCGTCGACAAAGGACATCGTAAAGATACGCGACGTCGTCAGATCGTCATAAACGGTGGGACAGGTAATCTTTTCTTCATCATCTATACAATTCTCTTTGAAGAACTTGGTGTTGTTCGCCTCTATGCGGCAGTCGAGCTCTTCCTCGGTGACCTTCTCCATCTCTTCGATGACAGAGACCAGATCTATCATCTGATCATCCTCGTCGCTGTCCGAAACTACGTTTACAAGTCCCGCCAGCTTCTTGAGGATCCTGTAGTCCTCGCGCATCATATCCGCGATCAGCGGACGCATGACCTTGGTGACGACGCGGGTGCCGTCCTTTAAGACGGCATAGTGTACCTGACCCATAGACGCTGCGCCGATGGGCTCGTCGCGGAACTCCTGATAGATCTCGTCGATCTTCTTGCCGGTCTCCTGCTCGATGATCGCCTTGGCGACCTCGCTGTCAAAGGGCTTTACGTTCTGTCTGAGCTTTTCGAGCTCCTCGCAGTACGCCTCGGGCAGCAGATCGACACGGCTGGACATGATCTGTCCGATCTTGACATAGGTAGGGCCGAGATCCTCGAGGGTCGTGCGCAGCTCTACGGGCGTGAAGCCGTTGGCGTAGTAGTTGTGAGCAGCGAAGATGCTGAGCATCTCGGCGCCGCGGGTCTTCTCGCGCTTACGAAAATCGGAGATCTCTTTTTTGAGCAGACCTTTCAGATCGGCGCTCATCTCTTCGGTCTCGCTGTCAGGATCGGTCTTGATCTCGTCGAGCTCCTTCTGCAGCTCATCCTTGTCTATCTTGTTGTTCTCATTATTCGCCATCGTCGCTGCCTCCTTTCTCGCTTCTCAGCGGCCAAGTCCAGATAAGACGTATGGCGCTGATTATCGCCGCAAACAGTATTGCAAAGCCGATCACCTTCATCAGCAGATCGGGAGTGCCCCACCACGGATTTGCGAAGATAACGATACCCGTACCGATCAGCAGAAGGGACAATATCGTCAGCACCCACCAGCCTTTTCTCTTGGAACGGCGTGCATAGGTAAAGGAATGGTACATCGTGCGTGCGCCGTCAAGGATCAGCAGGAACCCGAACAGCCATGCGAGCACCCGCAGGACGTCTTCTCTGAATACCAGAACACAGATACCGATTATGCCGAGCACCAGCGCTCCGGAAAATTTCAGATATTCCATCAGCGATTTTTTACCTGAAAAGAAATTCAGCGTCATGACGATCGCCAGCACTACCAGCACATAGCCGAACAACAGCATGAGCGAAGGTATCCACCTCTCGGGGCAGATCAGGATGATCGCGCCGAGAGTGATCAGCAGGATCGACGACATGATCGAATTGCGTTTCAGCTTATCCAATGATTCAAAAAGCATAACAAAACCACCTCGTTACATTGTAATCTCGAATCACTTTGACTTTGATTTTATCATATCAATAGTAAAAAGTAAATAATATTGCCGTTTTTTGCATAATTCTTGTGGATCGCCCGTAAATGTGATAGAATATGAGCGATTTCTTTTGAAGGAGCATTTTTATGGTATCAAAAGCGGAAAAAATGAAAACCATTTTTAAGAATATGTTTTCTCTGAAAGCCGACGTCGCCTCTCACGAAGAGATACGCGAGCGTCTGCTGCAGGGCGGTAAGATCACCGGCACCAATATGTGCGTGCTGATCTGCGCGATGGTGATCGCTTCTGTCGGCTTGAACGTCAGCTCCACCGCCGTCATCATCGGCGCGATGCTGATATCGCCGCTGATGGGCAGCATCCTCGCGATGGCGTACGGTCTGGTGACGAACGACCTCAAGCTGTGGCGAAATCATGCCGTGGGCTTCGGCATGCAGATTGTCATCAGTCTCGCTACCTCGACCCTTTACTTCCTGCTCTCTCCCCTTAAAGAAGCTACCCCCGAGCTGCTTGCGCGTACATCCCCGACCTTCTTTGACGTTCTGATCGCGACTGCGGGCGGTATCGCAGGCATCATCGGTCAGACAAGGCAGGGGCAGTATAACAGCATCATCCCCGGTGTTGCTATCGCGACCGCGCTCATGCCGCCGATCTGCACCTGCGGCTATTCCATCGCTAACGCTAACTGGAAGATGCTCGGCGGCGCGGCGTATCTGTTTATCGTCAACGCGTATTTCATCTTCCTCGCCTCGGCTGTGATCCTGGTTGTTCTGAAAACGCCGAAGGTGCGACAGCTCACCGAGAAAGAGTGGAAAAAACTGCGCTTCAAGATGATCCGCAATACCCTTATCATCCTGATCCCCAGCATCATCCTCGCCTACTTCATGATAAAGGGAAAATGATCCTGTTTATTGAAAGACAAGTTCATTTGGAGTAGGATAAAGAACAAAAAGCAAGCGTTACTGTTCGACTACGCAAATCAAGCTGATGACCTCAGCCCCCGGTCAAACGATCGGGGGCTGCGTTGCGTTCTTACGGGCTTTCTTATCAAACCTGATTAATACTAAACTCGGGAGCTCCGGCAAATACGCATTGATCTTACCAAAACACTGCACGCAGCTTGTGAAATGAAAACAGAAAGGATGAAAAATACTTTCAAGGACAACGGGACAACTCCGATACAAATTGCACACCGATAATTCAAAAAAGTTAGTGACAATTGCCCGAAAAAGTATTATAATTAAATGGACTAAATGCCCATAAGGAGTGACATTAATGAACGGGATTATAGAAAGAATCGTTCAGAACGTCAGAGAGTACCCTGACTTCCCTGTTATCAACGACAGCGTTTCAAACACCGGCTACACCTTCCGGGAGCTCGATCTCGCCGCGCGCAGGATCGCCGCAAAGCTCAGCCGGCTCGGCGTATCGCGCCGTGATTTCGTGACCATCGAGCTGCCCCGCAACAAGGAATACATCGCCTCGATGTACGCCGTATGGATGGTCGGCGCGGCGTTCGCTCCGTTGTCACCCAACTACCCCGAGGAACGACTCGCCTACATCCGCGATAACTGCGGCGCTAAGGCTGTGATAAACGCGAAGTTCCTGCGCGGTACAGAAAACGAGGAGCCATTGCGCGATATCGTCATCCCCGAGCCGGGCGATCCGTCGCTGTTGATCTACACCTCGGGTTCCACGGGAAAGCCGAAGGGCGTGCTGCACTCACACGCGAGCATCACCGACTCGGTAAACCGCTATGTCGACTATGCACAAACTCCCGCAGGATACCGCGCCGCTCTGGGCGCACCGTTCACCTTTGTCGCGTCGGTCCAGGGCGTTTTCGCGCCGCTCTGTTCGCGCATCAGCGCCTATCTGATGCCGTTTGAAGCCATGCGCGACCCCGCACTTCTGGCTGCAGAAGGGCAACTGTCTGAAAACCGTCTACACGGGCAGCGAGCGCGTATCCGACACCTACAGCGAGGACTTTGAAATATATGTCATGTACGGTCAGACCGAATCCGCCGGCGCCGTGCTTGGATTCAAGATAGATAAAGCCTATGACAACACCCCCATCGGCAAGCCCTTGGGGAATGTGCGTACACACATCCTCGATGAAAACGGCAACGAAGCCGACGAGGGCGAGCTGTGTATTGCCGGAGTATTCGCCGACGGCTATGTCGGGCTGCCCGAGCAGACCGCAAAGACCTTTATTGATAATCCCTTTGCGGAGCAGGACGGCTGTGAAAAGCTCCTGAAAACCGGCGATATCGTAAAAAAAGGCGACGACGGCAATATCATCTATCTCAACCGCAAGGACTGGATGGTCAAGATCAACGGTCAGCGCGTAGAGCCCGGCGAGATCGAAACCATAGTCAAGAACGCTCCCGGTATACACGACGCGGCTATCAAGGACTTCAAAAACCAGTACGGTCAGGTATATCTGGTCGCTTACTATACAGAGGACGGCTCTGTCGATCCCGACGAGCTTAAGGACGCCGTAGCGCAGAAGCTGCCGCCCTACATGATCCCGGCGTTCTTCGTAAAGCTCGACAAGCTGCCCGTGAACGCAAACGGAAAGCTCGACAGAAACGCCCTGACCCCTCCCGAAGCAGGCAACTTCAAAAACGAATACATCGCGCCCGAGACTGATATGCAGAAGGCTCTTTGCAAGGCGTTCGAGGATATCCTCGGGGTGGAGAACGTAGGTATCGACGACGACTTCTTCGCCCTCGGCGGCGACTCTATCAAGTGCGCTATGGTATCCGAGAAATGCGGTCTGTACAAGATCTCCACCGCCGACATCTTCGCAGGCAAATCGCCGCGTATGATCGAGCGTTTGCTGATACAAAAGGCAAGCCGCAAGGAGCGCGTGAAGAAGGACAAAAAGGCAAGGATATATCCCCTGACCCCCTCCGAACGCGGTATGTATCTCGAGCAGAAGCTCAACGAAAACTCTACGGTATATAATCTCAATATCGCCGCCGTCATCAAAGGCTCCGATATCGAAACGATAAAGAAGTCGCTGAACGCGGTGTTCAGGGCTCACGAGGCGTTCACCTCCTACTACGGTGAAGAGAGCGGTCTGCCGGTGCGCATCCTCTCGGACAAGCTGCCCGAGATAGTCGAAAAGACAGCCGCGTCCCGCGAGGAAGTCATCTCGATCATAGACAGCTACGCCGAGCCCTTCAACCTCAACGCGGCTATCCCCGTGCGCCCGACCCTGTACAAGGTCGCGGACGGCAGCGTCATCCTGCAC
>ONPE01000021.1 GCA_900319615.1 uncultured Eubacteriales bacterium | reverse complement strand
TGACGATTCTCTCAGAGGTCTCAGGGCAGAGATACGCAGGCTCTTCGCCGATACCGATAACACCCTAAACTAACGTTTTTTTAGTACACCATACTGTTACGTTTCTGATAGATCTGAACTTCATAGATCACAGCGTTTAGATATAGACCCAACCGTTCTCTATCATAGCTTCATCGATTTTTTACTATATTTTACAATTCATTTTATCCCGACTTAATGAATCACAGCGCTGGGATAAATATCCGACGCCTTTCTCTAAGACGCTTCATATGAAAAAAGCTCCCTTCTATGGGAGCTTTATATTATCATATGAAGATTTATTAGGAAACGGTTTTATTGAGATAAAACTGTTACAGAAATCGGAAGCAACTATTATAGGGAACGGTCGGAGATATATCCCGGCGTTGTGAGTTGTGACAGCTCCGAATTACGCAGTACGTAACATTATAGCGAAAACCGGATGCAGCTATGATAGGAAACGGTCGGAAATATATCCCGGCGTTGTGATTGATGAAGTCCAGACATAAGCAAAGCGTACCGGTATGGTGTACTAAAAAATTCCGTAGACGTCTTCGAATACGCAGATCAGGCTGTCGCTTACGGGGCGATCCTGATGAAGGCTGCCGAAGAACCATTTCCCGTATCTTGTGTTGTGCATGACGGTGTCGAGGAAGATATTCAGATCGTTGATGGAGGCACGGCGATCGACGAGCTTTTTTACCGAAGCCGGAGCCTCATGGGTGACGATGATGTCTACATCTCTGTGGCAGTTTTGCAGATTCTCCACGGCGCGTGCGAGGTCGTCGTCGTCGGGCATAGAGGGAGCCTTTTCTTCACCCTCGTCCTCAAAGGGAGGCAGACCTCCGCCGAGCGCGAAGACCCTGCGCCCGTCTATGATGTAAACGTCGCCGCGTCTGAGACAGTAGATGTTCTCGGCGATCTTGTACGCCTTGCCGCCGCAGTAATCGACCTCCTCGTGCTCTTTTATCATGTCGAGGTTCTCGTGAGCGCCTTCGACAAAGAGGATGTTGTACTTCTTCTTTGTAAGCTTTTTGAGATTCTTTTCTTCTTCCTTAGAGCCGTTCCAGATGAAGCCGAAGTCGCCCGTGATGATAAGGGTGTCGTTCTTTTTTACCTGATTGAGTTTGCGCTCGTTGAAGGCTTCGATCTCTCCGTGAGTGTCGCCGGTAATAAACAGCAAAGTATTCCCTCCGTATCCCCGTGGTTATTTAGGCAATACTGCATAAATCCTGTGTGCGGTGCTGCCTTGATCCTTTAAAAAATTGTTAATTTCTTGTTATTATCATTGATATAATCAAAAGAATAGTGTAAAATACAACATATATAATGGAATTATGTTTCTGTATTGCAATTATAACAGATATACTACCGCATAATCAAGAGCATAATATCAATTATCAAAAGATTTTTCGGACGGTAATATTTACGGCGATACTGCGTAAAAGAAAGTTGCGGTATTGCATCAAAATAAAGGATATGCTATGAAAAAAAGATTCAGAATAATTATTTGTATGATACTGACCCTCGCGCTGCTTATCTCTGCGGCGTGTATACCCGCGTCGTCTTTTGTACCTGACGACGTTACTACTTCTACAGCCGATATGATACTTATCAACACCGATACCAACACCGTTGTTTTCTCTCAGAAGCCGGATAATAAGTGGTATTTGGGCGATCTTGTGACTTTGATCACTTACCTTGTTGCTTTGGACAGTATCGAAGACCCCGCAAAGGTAACCTATAAGGTCGAACAGTCGTTTATAGACACGCTGACTTTTTCCGACGGCTGCCTTGATGCTTACGTAGGTCAGACCCTCACGGCTAAGGATCTGATGGCTGTCATGCTGCTCAGCTACGGCAACGACGCCGCCTATGCCCTTGTCGAGCTTTCCGGTTATGCGACGACAGAAGAATTTGTAGCTGCTATGAATGATAAGGTGATCGCGCTCGGCTGCACCAATACACTTCTTGTATCTCCCGGATACAGCGAGAATTCGAAACAGCATACGACCTGCCGCGATATGTATTATATCTATTCAGCAGCAAGGGAAACGGAGCTTTTCTCTGAGGTGGAGAGTAGCTTCACCTATACTCCCGAGGGCTTGAAGGGTGAGGAGTATACGGTGGAGAACCGTGCTTCTATAATGAATTCCAACAGCCCGTACTATTTCAAATACGTAAACGACGCTAAGTATTCTTACGGCGATAAAACCTACGAGGGTATCGCTCTGACTACGACATACCGCGACAAGACCTATTTCTTTGCAGGGCTTTTGGGAAAGGGCACAAGTGAGGAGAACGTCTATGCAGACGCGAAGAAGCTCACCACCTGGGCTTATCTCAACCTCTCCGACCGTAAGGTGATCAATGCCGAGAACAGCTTTGCCAAGACCGTTGTTAACGCAGGCTGGGGCAGCTATGAGATGGAGCTGCATCCGTTCTCTTCCGCGTACAAGACTCTGCCCAACGATTTTGAAGAAAGCAAGCTCTCATATGATATATCCCTGCCCAAGACCGTGAACTGGCCCTTGACCAAGGGACAGAGCGTAGGTAAGGCAACGATAACGTATGATTCCGAACAGATAGAGAGCGTCAATCTGGTGTCTGAATCGGAAGAGGGTCTTGATATGCTGTCCGATATGGCAAGATTCGGCAGCTACGTATGGGGCAGACTGCTTGTGAACGAGCCTCCGACCCAGCCGCCTACCGAGCCCGCGACCGCCAAGGAGGGGTGAGGATGAAGAGATTTATCAGGATCCTTTCGCTCTGCATCGTTATTGTTTTTGCGGTATGCCTTACCGTTGTTCCGTCGTCGGCGCTGTCGTTTGACTGCGACGTGCAGCAGTACTCGGATACACTTCTCATGGTCAACCTCGATACCGATATGGAGGTCTTTGCAAAGGAGGCTGACGTAAAGCGTGATCCTACCTCGCTGACCAAGATCATGGATTACATCATAGTCGCCGAGCATTACGACGACTTTGACACACGTATAGAGATAAAGCAGAACCTGATCGACCGCGTGTACGATCTTGATATGACCTGCTCCGGCGTGGATAATTACGTCGGCAGTTCGCTTTCCGTGACCGATCTTTTGTATGCGATGATGCTGCCTGCGGGTCAGGACGGCACCATGGTGCTCGCAGACGCAGTAGGTGAGGGCGATCTTAACAAGTTCGTTGATTTGATGAATGAGAAGGCGAAGGAGCTCGGATGTGAGGATACCCACTTCACCGATCCCTTCGGCAATCATAACGAAGATCAGTATACCACCGCGCACGACCTGTATAAGATCACCAAGTTCGCTATGGGTCTGCCGATGTTCTCCAAGATATGCGGCTCCACTACATATTACGCCGACGACAGCGACGAGGCGGAGCCTTTCATCACCACCAACTGGCTGATAGATTCTGCTCGCGGAGGCGAGTATAACTACGTCTACGCCACCGGCATCAAGAACGCTACCTCTCAGCAGGCGGGCAGGTGTTTGGTAGCTACCGCGGTATGCGACGGCTACGCTTATATGTGCGTCTGCCTGCACGCTCCCTATGATGAGAACAGCGACGAGAACGATCAGTGGTGCATGATCGAGGCAGCGGATATGTTCCGCTGGGCATTCCTCGGTCTGGCTTTCCAGACTCCCGCAACAAAGGATACGCCTGTGTGCGAGCAGGCTGTAGACCACGCGTGGGATACCAAGAGCATCCTGCTCACACCCGAGTATGACCTCAACGTCATCCTGCCGTATAATTACAGTGAGGGCGATGTGAAGATCGTGCCCGACAACACCGATCCGGTCAGCGCTCCGATAAAGAAGGGCGACGTTGTGACCACAGCTACCGTGTATTATCGCGACGAGCCGTTCACAAGCATCAACCTTGTTTCATCGCAGGACGTCGGGGTCAGCCCGATACTGTTCTTCACCGATACTGTCGGCGGTATTCTGAGCTCGCCGTGGTTTTTGATAGCGGTCGGACTGATAGTGGTGATTTTCATCGTCTATGTTTCAGTGTCGTCATCTTACGCGAAGAAGCGCAGAGACAGAAGATCAAAATAAATTTTTCGGGGCTCCTATCCGGAGTCCTGTACTTTTATTCCGCCCCCCGTTGTATTATATATAGATTTGACTTTTGTGCTGTTTTTGTCGAACGTTAATGCACGTGGAATAATCAGTAACTTTTCTGCTTCAATTGTCGTTACCGGATCAAGTCGCAGTGATCTATGTACATTTGTTGATATCACGCGTTATAGTATGGTGTAAAGACAGGCTCGCCTGTTACAAGCGCCGGTACTATATCCCAACGCGGTGATCTATGTTAGTTTGTTGAGATAACGCGTTATAGTATGGTGTAAAGACAGGCTCGCCTGTTACAATCTTCGGTAATATATCCCAACGCAGTGATCAATGTCCGTTTGTTGACATCATATAATACAGTATGGTGTAAAAACAGGCGCGCCTGACAGGCACGCCTGTTACAAAAAGGTAACTTGACATTGGAGGGGCGTGCATATACAATATATAGTAGATTTTTGTATACATATAAAGGCGATACCGCACGATTTGCGGCGCGCCTTGTTTGCATATTATTTCGTCAGTCTGCGCAAAGATCGACGTCCGTGAGTTTTAATCCGATCATCCGTCCATGCTGATGAAAAATCTGACTGTGCAATCCGCTTATCAGATTTGCGGTATTGCCTGAATAAGGAGTTTTATTATGAGATCCAAACTGACTTGGATACCCTTCATTCCGCTGACGCTTGTTGCAGTCTTCTGCATGATGGCTCAGGGGTTGTTTGAAGAGGGTACCGTACTGGGACTGAGCAACCTGTACCTCAACTACGCCTTTATCGGCTCGGTAGTGCTGATCTTTTTGTTTGCCCTGATCCTCTGCCTGAGCGATAAGCGTATCTCGCCCTACTATCTGCCCAGGCGCAACTATGTCGCCGGTATAGTAGGCATACTGCTTGCGCTGGTGCTTGCCGCCGACGGAGCCGATCAGTTTATCCGCATCGTAAGCTCAGGCGCTTTGGATGTGCTGAAGATCATCGAAGCGGTATTGCTGCTGGCTTCATCGGTAGTATTTGTCGTGCTTGGCCTGACCCATTCGTTCAAGGGCGCCGACGGCAAGCCGACCTCGCTTATCAGCATCGTGCCTGCTCTGATGTGCGCTGTGCGTATGGTCACCTGCTTTGTCGACTTCACCACGATCTCGCTGCGCACCGCTGATGTGCCCCGTATGGCTTGCTACATCTTTGCGACACTGTTCTTCTTCAACTACTCGGTCACGCTTTCTTTGACAAAGGCGAAGAACGCCGTAAAGTCCTGCTTCATCTTCGGCTTCCCGGCTGCTGCCGCACTTATCGGCTACAGCGCGTATCACCTCAGCTTTGAGCTTGATTTACTCGATCCTGTCGCAAATATCCGTCCTGCGGAGATGGCGTTCATGGCTATATACATCCTCGCCTTCCTTGTCGAGATGACCATTTTCATCCCCGACAGGGATCATATCCGTATCATCGAGGAGGATGACGAGCCTGAAGAGATCGAGGAAGACGACGAAGACCGCGACGGCTTTATCGTGAACCGCAGCGATAATCCGGCCGATGACGAGCCCGAATCCTCGTATCTCACTACAGCCGATACATCCGACTATCTGTATCACGAGGTCGCTCAGGACAGCACACCGCATACGGAGAGCACCGTGCCCGATATGGATAACTATCTTACCGAGGTCGATCAGGAGACCCATGATCGTCCCGTAGACTACGAGAGCCGCCTTGACGAAATTGACAGGCTCATCTTAGAGATATCCGAAAACAACAAGTGATCCTTTTATATTATAAGAGGGGAGGGAAAACGTTATGAAAAAGCTGATATCCGTACTGCTCTCGCTTGCGATCCTCGCCTGCGTCTGCTGTGCGTTCCCCGTGGCTGCGGCGGATGATTTTGTTGTCGCGTCCGGAGTTTTGGTGAGCTATAACGGCACAGCCTCCGACGTGACCCTTCCCGATAATGTTACCTCGGTCGGAGCCTCTGCCTTCGAGGGCAACACGCATATCCGCAGTGTCACCATCCCTTCTTCCGTATACGAGATAGGGGACAGGGCGTTCTATGGCTGCACCGCTCTCAACGAAGTTAACGGCGGTGAGAATATCGCCGGAGTCGGTACTTTCGCTTTCCGCGATACCCCGTATTTTGATTCTTTAACAGAAAAATACTCAAAGCTCGGTCACGTGCTGCTGTGGTATAACGGCACCTCCGAATCGGTCAGCCTGCCCTTTGACTGCACAGCCATAGCTCCGTATGCTTTCGCACGATGCGAGACTTTGAGCTCATTCAGAGCCGACGGCGAGCTTGTCAGAATCGGAGACGGAGCCTTCTACGGCTGCTCAAAGCTCAGCTCGGTCTCACTGCCTCCGTCGGTAAGCGAGATCGGCGGTTATGCTTTCGACGGCACGCCGTTCCTCGAGTCACAGGGTGAATTTGCTGTGCTCGGCGACGGAGTTTTGGTCAAGTATCAGGGTACCGGCAGCGATATCAGGATACCGGGCGAAGTCAGACGGATCGCCTCCAACGCCTTTGCCGGTCTCTCGTGCATAGAGCGCGTGAGGCTCACCGGCGACCTGTACTCGGTAGACGCATACGCCTTTGCAGATTGCATCAATCTCTCTGAGGTCATCTTCTATGAGGGGCTCGCTTATATAGGCGACGGCGCTTTCAGAGGCTGCAGAGCTTTGACGCAGATAGTCACCCCGACCACCCTCTCATATATCGGACAGTACGCCTTCAACGGCGATTCTACGCTTATCCTCGCGTGTATCTCGGGCGATGATCTCGCCATATCGTACAACGCTTTCAAGGGCTGCACCGGTATGCGCGTAGCGCTGCTGAGCGACGGAGTCACGGCTATGTATGACGGCGCGTTCAACGGCTGCTCAGCCCTCGAGGGTATATCCATCTCGCCGTATACGACCGATATCGGATCAAAGGCGCTCAACGGCTGCACAAACGTCACGGTTTGCTGCCTTAAGAACACTGTCGCTGCAAAGACTCTGACAGGCTCAAAGATCGAGACCTTGCGCGGCGACGTTGACGGCGACGGCGACTTCAATATCGTTGATACAACTGTGATACAGTGCTATGTCGCGCGTAAGCTGGCGCTCGACGGCGATCAGATGGCTAACGCAGATATCAACTTCGACGCTGATATCGACGTTAACGACGCCACGATGATTCAGATGATCCTCGCTGAGATCATTGATTATTGATTTGAGCAGAATTAACCATTGACATACCGCGTCATTGGTGTTATATTATTCATACATCGTTGATGGAGACAACGTCCGTGTTCGTATGGTACAGAGAGCCGCCGGTTGGTGTGAGGCGGTGCAAAAGTACACGGGATACCGCTCCGGAGATCGCTCAGGAAATGGAGCGACGTCTGCCGCGTTAAGGCGAAACGAGGGTATCTGAACGGATACCGAAACAGGTGGAACCGCGTATATCTTTGTTTATCACGCCCTGATTTTTCTGTAAAGGAATTATCAGGGCTTTTATTTTTGTAATTCATATTCATAATAAAGGAGAAATACTTATGATCAATGTAGAATTAAAGGGCGGAGTCGTTCAGCAGTTTGAAGAGAACATCACTCCTGCCGAGATAGCCAAGTCCATATCAATGGGACTGTACAAGAATTGCTGCGCCGCTATGGTGGACGGCAAGGTGTGCGATCTGCGTACCGAGCTTTCCGCTGACTGTAAGCTTGAACTGCTGACCTTCGACGATGACGAGGGCAAGCAGGCTTTCTGGCACACGACCTCGCATATCCTCGCTCAGGCTGTCAAGCGCCTGTATCCCGACGCTAAGCTCGCCATCGGTCCGTCCATCGACGAGGGCTTTTACTATGACTTCGACGTCGAGAAGCCCTTCGACTCCGATGATATAGCTAAGATCGAAGCCGAGATGAAGAAGATCGTCAAGTCCGGCATCGAGATCAGCCGCTTTGAGAAGGCTCCGCAGGACGCTCTTTCCTTCCTCGAGGAGCTCGGAGAGCCGTACAAGGTAGAGCTCGCTCAGGAGCACGCCGGTAAGGGCGAGCCCATCAGCTTCTACAAGCAGGCTGAGTTTGTCGACCTCTGCGCAGGCCCCCACCTCATGAGCGTGGCTCCTGTCAAGGCGTTCAAGCTCACCAACTGCACCGGCGCGTACTGGCGCGGCGATTCAAAAAATCATCAGCTTTGCCGTGTATACGGTATCTCGTTCCCCAAGGCAGCTATGCTTGAAGAATACATCGCCCGCCGTGAAGAGGCTTTAAAGCGCGATCATAATAAATTAGGCAGAGAGCTCGAGCTCTTCACCACGGTCGATTATATCGGTCAGGGTCTCCCGATCATGCTGCCCAAGGGCGCGCGCATCATCCAGCTTCTCCAGCGCTTTGTCGAGGATGTAGAGCAGCAGCACGGCTGGCAGCTCACCAAGACCCCGTTCATGGCGAAGTCCGACCTGTATAAGATCAGCGGTCACTGGGATCACTATCGCGACGGTATGTTCGTCTTCGGCGATCCCGACAGCGACACCGAGGTATATGCCCTGCGCCCGATGACCTGCCCATTCCAGTATCAGGCATTCCTCAACCGCGGCAGGAGCTACCGCGACCTCCCCATGAGATTGAACGAGACGTCTACGCTCTTCCGCAACGAGGCTTCCGGTGAGATGCACGGCCTTATACGCGTTCGCCAGTTCACGATCTCCGAGGGTCATCTTATGTGCACACCCGAGCAGCTCGAGGGCGAGTTTGAGCACTGTCTGAACCTCGCTATATATATGCTCAAGACCCTGGGTCTGTATGAGGACGTCAGCTACCGCTTCTCCCAGTGGGATCCCGATGACAGAGAAAAGTACATCGGCACAGAGGAAGAGTGGAACAGCGTGCAGGGCATGATGGGCAAGATACTCGACGACCTTGGCATACAATACAAGGTAGGTATCGGCGAAGCCGCGTTCTACGGTCCCAAGCTCGATATCCAGATCAAGAACGTCTTCGGTAAGGAAGACACCCTCATCACCATCCAGATCGACCCGATGATCGCCGAGAAATTCGGTATGGAGTATGTCGACCGAGACGGCGTCAAGAAGAACCCCTACATCATCCACCGCACCTCCATCGGCTGCTATGAGCGTACCCTTGCTCTGCTTATCGAGAAGTACGCAGGCGCGTTCCCGCTGTGGCTGGCTCCGGTACAGGTCAAGCTGCTGCCGATAGCCGACCGTCACCTCGACCGCATCTACGAGATAAAGAAGGTTCTCGACGATATGGGTATGCGCGTAGAGGTGGACGACCGCAGCGAGAAGATCGGCTACAAGATCCGTGAGGCTCAGCTGCAGAAGATCCCTTATATGCTGGTCATCGGCGACAAGGATATCGAGAACGGCACCGTCTCCGTGCGCCATCGCAAGGACGGCGACCTCGGCTCTATGTCGCTGGATGAGTTCAAGTCGATGATGAAGGAAGAAATCGACACTAAAGCGATAAAATAACTGAGCGATGAAGTAAGCGAAAGGCTCCCTTGTGTAAAGGGAGCTGTCACCGGAAGGTGACTGAGGGATTGCACAAATGGAGCGAGACACACGTGTCGCGCGACCAACCGATTGAATAAGGTTGCCTTAATATTCGGCGATTTATACAATCCCTCCACCGCTTATCGCGGTTTCCCTCCCTTTCCCAAAGGGAGGCTTACAAAGGCAGGTTACTCTTGAGCAGAAAGCTGAGAAACATCAAACCGAAAAAAGTGAATCGCGGCGCGTTTGAAGAGCGTAAGCTGCGGGAGGAAAATCAATATCAGACCCAAAAGGCTCTGATGTTCATCCTTCCGCTGGTCATGCTCGCCATCCTTGCGGTCGGTATCTTCTTCGGTTATAAGTTCTATGTGAACTCCGAGAACAGCCACAATGCCGTGGCGCCGTCGGAGCCGGTCGTGACAGACGAGCTGCTCGAGAATCCGATGTTCCTGCGCTCCGTCAACTCCGCTTCGACCTTGGAAGAAGGCTTTGAGCCGGAGCTCGTCGAGAGCTGCGGCGTTATGGTCAGCCCCGAGGTCGCAAAGCCGCTGGAGGCTCTCGTCGCCGAGGGCAAAAAGCACGGCTACGACTTCCTCATCCAGCAGGGATACGTCTCCTACGACGATCAGGACGAGAAGTATCAGGACGCCGTCGAGAAGTACCGCAAGGATAATAAAGCCTCGCTTATAATGTCTGAGGCTAACGTCAAGCGCGAGATACCCCCTGCAGGCGAGAGCGAGCAGCAGCTCGGGCTTATAGTGTATATCACCGTCAGGACGGACGGCAAGTTCGTCGATACGGAGGCATATTCATGGCTGCTGAGGAACTGTGTCGACTTCGGCTTCGTACAGCGATATCCGGCAAAGGAAAACGCCGGAGGCTTTGCCTTTTCGTCACATCTTTTCCGCTATGTGGGGGAGGAGTATGCCCGCGAAATGCGCGCCTATAACATGAATTTTGACCAGTTTATCGCTTATTTGGCTAAGCAATAAAAGTATTTGACCGATTAAGCTGCAAAAAATATAAAAAAAGTCTTGCATTTTGCGGACAAATATAGTATAATCAGCGTGTTATGTAATGGCTAAGTGTGAAAGAGGTGAATGAAATGCAGGAAAAGATCCATCCTAATTACGGCCAGACCACCATTACCTGTGCTTGCGGTAATGTTATCGAGACCGGCTCTACCAAGAAGGATATCCGTGTTGAAATTTGCTCCAAGTGCCATCCGTTCTTTACCGGTAAACAGAAGCTCGTCGATACAGGCGGACGCGTTGACCGTTTCAAGAAGCGCTTCGGTATGGACAAATAATAAACCAGAGCTTAAGGCGGTACATCGGTACCGCCTTACTTGATTTTATGCCTTTCCCTTACCGGGAAGAAAAAAGCCTCCCCTTGAGGGAATGTGTCACCGAACGGTGACGGATGAGGTGTATGTCACTTCGTTTGTAAAGAGAATCGGTCATCTTTGTAAGGTGCATCTTAACACCTCATCCGACCGATTTTCCTCAGTCGGCAAAACACCCACCTTGCCTTATAGGGAGAAGGCTTTTTGGATAATGAACCACAGCTTTATTGAGAATAACTTATCATGGACACATATAAAACCGTAAAAGACTTCGGCTGTGACGAGCTGGTCGAGAAGCGCTCGCGCTTCATCGGCTACTGCAAGCCGGTCTCTTCATCGGATGAAGCTACAGCCTTCATCAGCGAGATAAAATCCAAACACTGGGACGCACGGCACAACGTCTACGCCTACGTTATCCGTAACGAGGGCGTAGAGCGCTACAGCGATGACAACGAGCCTCAGGGCACAGCCGGCATACCGGTGCTCGACAGCATACGCAAGCGAGGCATCACCGACTGCGTTGTGGTCGTCACGCGCTATTTCGGCGGCGTTCTGCTTGGCGCCGGCGGCTTGGTGCGCGCGTATTCTGCGGCTGCTAAGATAGCTATCGACGCTGCACGGGAGCGCGAGATGACCATGTGCTCCGTGTGTTCCCTGAGCTGCTCCTACACCATGTACGGCAAGATACCGTCGCTTGTAGCGAGATACGGCGGCAGCATAGACGAGTCGGATTTCGCCGACGACGTCAGCCTCGTTTTCCATCTGCCCGAGGATGAGCTCGTCGCTTTCAACAAGGCGCTTAGTGAAGAAAGCTCGGGGAAATATGCCGCTTCTGAGCTCGAAAAAAAATATTTTGACAAATAATTTTATAAAAATAAAGGGTTTTTAAAAGTTTTGGCGTAATTAATAATTGCGACTGTCTTTTTAGGTAGTATTGAGTGAATACAGATAGCATAGGCGAAACGTGTTTTTTGATTATTTTGTATCGCCTTAGTATGAAAGTGAGAGAATATGGCACGTTTATCGGATGAATTTATCAGCGAAATCAAATACCGCAACGACCTCGGCGAACTTGCCGGCTCATATATGCAGCTAAAGCGCCGGGGGCGTAATCTTGTGGGCTTGTGCCCCTTCCACGGTGAAAAGACCCCGTCGTTCAACATCTACACCGAGAACGGCTCCTTCTATTGCTTCGGCTGCGGCGCAGGGGGAGATATCATCACCTTCGTCATGAAGATCGAGAACCTCGACTATATGGAGGCGGTGAAGTTCCTCGCCCAGCGTGCAGGCATGGCGATGCCTGAGGATGACTATGACGACTCGATGGGTAAACTGCGCACGCGTATCTATGAAGCTAACCGTGAGGCCGCGCGTTTTTACTACGGCAAGCTGACGTCAAAAGAAGGCGCTTCCGCGCTCTCGTATCTGAAGGGCAGAGGTCTTGCCGACAGCACGATAAGGCACTTCGGCCTCGGCTTTGCGCCGGACGAGCGCTTCTCCTTAGGTAATCATCTGCGGTCGAGGGGCTTTTCCGAAGCCGAGATGATCGCCGCCAATCTGGTGTTCAAGTCCAGATCGGGCAACAGCGTTCTCGACCGCTTCTATAACCGCGTGATGTTTCCGATAATTGACGTCAGAGGCAACGTCATCGCCTTCGGCGGTCGTATCATGAGCGACCAGAAGCCGAAGTACCTCAACACCTCCGATACCCTCGTCTTTAACAAAAGCCAGAATCTTTTTTCGCTGAACAACGCGAAAAACAGCAAGAGCGACGAGTTGAT
>ONPE01000034.1 GCA_900319615.1 uncultured Eubacteriales bacterium | reverse complement strand
GCCTTCCCCTCGAGGGGAAGGTGCCGAGCCTGAGCGAGGCGGATGAGGTGTCAGATGTGACATTATATCCTCGCACACTCCCCTGAAGTTATTGTGTATTTCGTAATTTGAGTATCTCAAAACAGTATAACCGTTTCTTCTGAAATAATCATCTCTTACAGAATCGGTCATCTCTCCCTGTTCCGAATAATGCTGTGAGCCATCGAGCTCTATTACCAGCTTTGCCGAATGAATATAAAAATCTGCTATATAGCGATTTAGCACCTTTTGTCTTTGTACGGTTACGTCTAGGTGTTTCAGAAAATCATACCAAAGGTGTCTTTCTTCCTTCGTCATGTTTTTTCGCAGTTCTTTTGACTTTTCAGTCAAACTCTTATTATTCCATGAGTTCATTTTGATTCCTGTCTCTTTGTAAAGCGGGCGGTCAACACCTCATCCGTCACCTGACACGCGTGTCCGGTGACACCTTCCCCTCAAGGGGAAGGCTTTTATAATTTATACACCACGCTGCCGGTGATCCAGTTGGTGCGGTAGAGTCTCGGCACGCGCTTGCTGACGGCGCAGAGCACCTCGTAGCTGATGGTATTGCCCCAGGATGCTACATCCTCGGCGGTGGGCTCGCCGTCGTTGCCGTTGCCGAAGACTACGACAACGTTGCCGACCTCGGCTTCCGGGAATTCGGTGACGTCGAGCATGGTCTGATCCATGCAGATGCGCCCGATGATCCTGCAATTTTTGCCGAACTTCTTCGTCTTGTCCCAGACGAACATATAGCCGTCCTTCGCGTAGGCGCGTATGTAGCCGTCGGCATAGCCTACCGGCACGGTGGCGATGCGCATATCGCGGTCGGCGGTGAAGGTCCTGCCGTAGCTGACGGTGGTGCCGGCTTTGACGGTCTTGACATGAGAGATCAGGGTCTTGAGCCTCATAGCCGGTCTGAGGTCGAGTGGACGGCGCATGGCTCCCGACGGAGCGTAGCCGTAGAGGATGATGCCGGCGCGAACCATATCGAGCCTCATGGACGGATAATCCATGATAGCGCCGGAGTTTGAACAATGGCGGATCTCAAAATGCACCCCCTGCTGCGCGAGGGTATCGACCGCGTGCATGAAGCAGGAGTACTGATGCATGGTGTGCTCCTCGCCGTTCTCGCCCTCGTCGGCTACGGCGAAATGGGTGAACACGCCCTCGGTGATTATATTCGGCAGGGTGCAGGCTTCTTTTATTTCTTTTATAGAATAATCATCTCTCGGGAACTCCTGACACACAAAACCGATACGGCTCATGCCGGTGTCGATCTTGATGTGCGCCTTGACCTCTACGCCGTGCTTTTCACACTCGCGCGACAGCTCGCGGGCGTAGTCGAGGCTGTAGACAGCCTGAGAGATATTTCTGCGGCTGAGATCGCGGCAGCGGTCGGCGGGAGTGTAACCGAGGATAAGGATAGGCTCGGTGACGTCGGCTCGCCTGAGCTCGAGGGCCTCGTCGAGATTTGACACGGCGAAGAAATCTGCACCCAGCTCATGATAGAGCTTGCAGACCTCGACGGCTCCGTGACCGTAGGCGTCCGCCTTGACCACGCAGCAGAGCTTTACGCCCTCGCCTATCTCACTGCGGATGACCTCGTAATTATGCTTTACCGAATCCATATTTATCTCCGCCCACAAGCGGCGGGTAAATATCAAATTGTCTTCCAATGCTTTCACCTCAATGGTACATAGATATAGTTATTATACTACATATATAGAAGTTTTACAATATAAAGGGAGAATTTTTTGACACGACGTAATTTTGACAGCATGATCGGCTACGCATATTCAGTCTTGATTTTCGCGTTTTGTTGTGGTAATATATTAAAGCATTTGTTGAATCCAAATATATTTATTTGATTATGGAGGGAAAATAATGTCAACAAATTCAATAATCATTCTGGTTGCGTTCGTCGCATACATGGGTATGATGATACTCATCGGCGCACTCAACTCGAAGCAGAGCAACAACGAGGACTACTTCCTCGGAGGCAGAGGTCTCGGCTCTTGGACAGCGGCGCTCAGTGCGCAGGCGTCCGATATGAGCGGCTGGCTGCTGATGGGTCTGCCGGGCGCTATCTATGTAGCCGGTACGGGCGAGGTATGGATCGCCATCGGTCTTCTGATCGGTACCATCCTCAACTGGTTCCTCGTCGCACGCAGACTGCGCAAGTACACCATAGTCGCGAACAACTCGCTGACCATCCCGAGCTTCTTTGAGAACCGCTTCCACGATAAGAAGGGCATCCTCAAGCTGGTGTCTTCGATCATCGTAATCGTGTTCTTCGCGGTATACACCGCATCTGCGTTCGCTTCGGGCGCAAAGCTCTTTGCCAACGTCTTCGGCACAGGCGCCGAGGACAACACCGCCTACACCGTAGGTCTGATCATCGCGGCGGTAGTTATCCTTGTATACACCCTGTTGGGCGGCTTCAAGGCTGTATGCTACACCGACTTCATCCAGGGTCTGCTGATGCTGGTAGCTATCCTTGCCGTGCCGATCATCGCTTACATCGGTATCGGCGGCGATATGGAGGGCGCTCTGGCTAACGCTCCCACACCGGTCGCTGATCCCGCAGGCTTCCTGAGCCTTATGAAGGACGGCGAGGGCAACCCTATCACCCCGGTATCCGTCATCTCCAACCTCGGCTGGGCTCTGGGCTACTTCGGTATGCCTCACATCCTTGTCCGCTTCATGGCTATCAAGAGCGACAAAGAGGTCAAGAAGAGCCGCATCATCGCTATCGTATGGGTCATCCTGTCCCTTGGCGCGGCATCCTTCCTGGGTCTGGTTGCGAGAGGCTTCCTCACCGAGGATCTTATCGCCTCCGGCAAATCCGAGGTCGTCTTCATCAAGACCATCCAGCAGATCTTCAACGGCAACGTATTGCTCGTATTCATCGGCGGCATCTTCCTTTGCGGTATCTTAGCCGCTATCATGTCCACTGCTGACAGCCAGCTGCTGGTAACCGCCTCCGCCGTATCCGAGGATATGTACAAGGGCGTGATCAAGAAGAACGCCTCTGAGAAGAGCGCCCTGAACGTAGGCAGGATCGCCGTTGTTGTAGTCGCTGTCTTCGCGTTCATCATCGCTCTTAACCCGAACTCCTCCGTCATGGGTCTGGTATCAGACGCATGGGCAGGCTTCGGCGCGGCGTTCGGCCCGATCATCCTGCTGAGCCTGTTCTGGAAGCGCTTCAACCTTGCAGGCGCTGCAGCCGGTATGATAACCGGCTTTGCCACCGTCATCATCTGGGACTACATCCCCTTCGGCGGCGAGACTCTGTATGCCAAGACCGGTCTGTACTCTCTGGTGCTCGGCTTTGCTCTTGCTCTGATCGCGGCCGTTGTCTTCACCCTTGTCACCAAGAAGCCGTCCGCAGAGATCGAGGAAGAATTTGATAAGGTAAAAAGCGTAGAGATCTGATCCTGGATAGATCTCTGAGAAAAGTAAAAGTCAATAATCAATCGGCGTCTGCGGCTCTGTATGAGTCGCAGGCGTTTATTTTTGCGTCGTTTATATGAATGTAAAATGCGTCTGTGATCTCCGGAATGCTTCGCTCCCGGTTCATAATTCTTAATTCAAATTAACCGTTACGGCGGTTTTACCGATTATTACAAGAATGAAACAAAACACAATATGTTGTGGTCGGGGTGTTTTCACTCACAATAAATTGATATAATTCTTTTAAGGATATCATTTTTGGATTTGTTATCAAATTCCACAAATAAATCTTTTTTTATAGTGTATTTTAACGATTGATTTTGCGGCGGTAATCTGCTATATTAGGACAGGATTTCGCCCGGACACAAGATGTGGTATTTGGGCGCTGAATTATTTACAAATTCGTTACAACAGAACCAAGATATCTTTACGGAGGAAAATGACATGATCAAAATGATAGTTAAGCGCGACGGCCGCTCGGCAGAGTTCGACATCGACAAGATCACTCAGGCGATCTACAGCGCGGCTCACGCCATCGGCGGCAACGACTATGAGAGCGCCGAGAAATTAGCGGCTAAGGTACAGGAGTATCTGGAGGCTGAGGAGAACCCCACCCCCACCGTAGAACACGTACAGGATACCGTCGAGAAGATCCTGATCGAGAACGGCCACGCGAGAACAGCCAAGGAGTTCATCCTCTACCGTGCGGAGCGCACAAGAGTCCGCGAGATGAACACCAAGCTGATGAAGATCTACGAGGATCTGACCTTCAAATCCGCGAAGGATAACGACGTCAAGCGCGAGAACGCAAACATCGACGGCGATACCGCGATGGGCACCATGCTCAAGTACGGCTCCGAGGGCGCGAAGGAATTCTATCAGATGTACGTCCTCGACCCCAAGTTCGCCAAGGCGCACCGCGAGGGCGACATCCACATACATGACCTCGACTTCCTCACCCTCACCACCACCTGCTGCCAGATCGACCTTATCAAGCTGTTCAAGGACGGCTTCTCCACCGGTCACGGCTTCATCCGCGAGCCCAACGATATCTCCACCTACGGAGCTCTCGCCTGCATCGCGATCCAGTCTAACCAGAACGACCAGCACGGCGGTCAGTCGGTGCCTAACTTCGACTACGGCATGGCTCCCGGCGTTATCAAGACATACAACAAGAGATACCGCATGAACCTCGCCCGCGGCGCAGAGCTGCTCGCTGACGACGAGAACGCCAAGGAGACCATCGACGCCATCTGCGCTGCTGCAGAGGCTGCCACCGGCGAGATCGCCAAGATAGAGTGCAGCCCCGAGTATGAGAAGAAGGAATTGGAGCTGCTCACATCCACCTACGACGAGAAGCTCGCCGGCAAGCTCCAGCGCTTTGCCAAGAAGCACGCTCTTGAAGAGACAGACCGCGCTACCTTCCAGGCTATGGAGGCTGTCGTGCATAACCTGAACACCATGCACAGCCGTGCAGGTGCACAGGTACCCTTCTCCTCCATCAACTACGGCACCGATACCTCGCCCGAGGGTCGTATGGTCATCAAGAACATCCTGCTCGCTACCGAGAAGGGTCTGGGCAACGGCGAGACCCCGATCTTCCCCGTACACATCTTCAAGGTAAAAGAGGGCGTGAACTACAACCCCGGCGACCCGAACTACGATCTGTTCAAGCTCAGCTTCCGCGTATCGGCTAAGCGCCTCTTCCCCAACTACGCCTTCATCGACGCTCCGTACAACCTCGCTTACTATAAAGAGGGCCGTCCCGAGACCGAGGTAGCCTACATGGGCTGCCGTACCCGCGTCATCGGCAACAAGTACGACCCGACAAGAGAGATCACCTTCGGCAGAGGCAACCTGAGCTTCACCTCCATCAACCTGCCCAGGCTCGCGATCCTCGCAAACAAGAACATCGACTTCTTCTTCGATCAGCTCGACCGTATGCTCGACCTGTGCATCGAGCAGATCCTCGAGCGCTTTGAGATACAGTGCCAGAAGCGCGTGCGCAACTATCCCTTCCTGATGGGTCAGGGCGTTTGGATCGACTCCGAGAAGCTCTCCATAGACGACGAGGTGCGCGAGGTGCTCAAGCACGGCACGCTCTCCATCGGCTTCATCGGCCTTGCCGAGGCTCTTGTCGCCCTGATCGGCGAGCATCACGGCGAATCCGAGGAGGCTCAGAGGCTCGGTCTGGAAATCGTCAGCTTTATGAGAAAGAAGCTCGATAAGAAGAGCGACGAGATGAAGCTCAACTTCACCTGCCTCGCTACCCCGGCTGAGGGTCTGTCCGGCCGCTTCGTCCGCATCGACAAGCAGCGCTTCGGCGTTATCAAGGGTGTTACCGACCGCGACTACTACACCAACTCCTTCCACGTGCCGGTATACTTCCCGATCAACGCCTTCGATAAGATCAAGATCGAAGCTCCGTACCATGCGCTTACAAACGCAGGCCACATCTCTTACATCGAGCTCGACGGCGATCCGTCCGAGAACCTCGAGGCGTTCGAGCAGGTGGTACGCTGCATGAAGGAAGCCGGCATCGGCTACGGCTCCATCAACCATCCCGTCGACCGCGACCCCGTCTGCGGCTATACGGGCATCATCGGCGACTACTGCCCCAAGTGCGGCAGGAAGATCGTCAAGAACGGTATGCAGGTAGAGCGCATCCGCCGCATCACCGGCTACCTTGTCGGCACCCTCGACCGCTTCAACAACGCCAAAAAAGCCGAGGTCAACGACAGAGTCAAGCACAGCCTTGAGAAAGCTGAAGACGCCTCTTTTCGCGAGACACTTGTGTCTTAATTCACCATAAT
This sequence comes from uncultured Eubacteriales bacterium, assembly GCA_900319615.1. Taxonomy (GTDB): domain Bacteria; phylum Bacillota; class Clostridia; order Oscillospirales; family Acutalibacteraceae; genus Ruminococcoides. The sequence goes on along the minus strand of ONPE01000034.1, from coordinate 3,869 downwards.
AAAACGCAATGATTTCAGAAAGATTCTTATATCACTGCGCTGAGATATAACCCTTTGACTTTCAATCATATTCAGACAGAGAGTTACAGGGAGCGGCATTTATGACGTACCGCAGGTAGGAGCGTCCGTCTTCTATCTGCGGTTTATGCTGTCAGCAGCACCCGTCATCCTGCGTTGATCGTCAGGCGCCGCGCATAATCATCTTCAACCCGAGGAGTTGATATTATGTCCGAAACAAAAATACCTTTACGCCTCGCGGGAGTAGTGCGTGAGAGCATCGTAGACGGCCCCGGCATACGCATGACCGTGTTCGTGCAGGGCTGTCCGCATCACTGCAAGGGTTGCCACAACGAGCACACCTGGGACTTCGACGGCGGCTTCGACAGCTCCGTCGAGAGGATTCTTGAAGAAGCTGAAAAGGATAAGCTGCTGAGAGGGATCACGCTCTCGGGCGGCGAGCCGTTCGCGCAGGCAAAGCCGCTGACCGTGCTCGCGAAAAGAGCACACGAAATGGGGCTGAACGTCTTTTGCTACACCGGCTACACCTTTGAACAGCTGCAGAGTATGTTCGGCACACATCCGGAGTATAGGGAGCTGCTCGAGCAGTGCGACTGGCTGGTTGACGGACGGTTCATCGAAGAGGAAATGAGCCTGATGCTGCATTTTCGCGGCAGCCGCAACCAGAGAATACTCAACGTAAAAGAATCGCTCGAAAAAGGCGAGGCTGTCTTATCGGAGCTAAATTAACAGCTAAACGAAGCGTCACGGGAAACCGGACGCTTTTTTTAGTTAGGAGTGAGGAGTTAGGAGTGAGGAGTTGAGAAAAATGAGGAATTAGGAACTGAGAATAATTAGGAATTGCGGGAAAATCCTATCGGATTTTTGGATTGATAAAACTGCATATAGAATACAAAGTTATCTTTTCTGTTTCATGTATGTTTTTTGTGTTACAAGCGTTGCAAATAAACACTATATAATTCGGGTGTGGGCGCAGCCCACCATCAACTCCTAACTCCTAACTTCTAACTCCTCACTCCTAACTCCTCACTCCTAACTATTTCAGCGTTTTACACAACAACTCGGCTGACATTTGGCAGTTTTGTCATGTTGTAAACGGGGTGAATTTATGGTATTATTATATTAATTGTAATATCAGCAACTATCATCAGAAAGGATGAAGCTATATGATCGTAAAGGATATTATCGACATTTTGGACGGCGAGGTCATCTGCGAGGGCAACCTCGATCAGGAGATCAAGACAGCCTGCGGCTCGGATATGATGAGCGACGTTCTGGCGTTCGTCAAGGATCAGAGCGTCCTTCTCACCGGACTTATGAATCCGCAGGTGGTGCGCACGGCTGAGATGATGGATATGGCGTGCATCGTATTCGTGCGCGGCAAGGAGCCGGATCAGAGTATCATCAGCCTTGCCGAGAGCCGCGACATCACGCTGATAAAGACTCGCTACCGTATGTTCACGGCGTGCGGCAAGCTGTACGCAGGCGGTCTTTCGGGAGGTACCGCGGTATGAGCAGCATACATCTGCACTATGACGTATCGGGTGAGGACTTCACCCGCGCGGGCGAGGCTTCGGGCTCTGTCAAAAAGCGTCTGAAAGCCCTCGGCTACAACACCGACGCTATCCGCAGGACAGCCATCGCCATGTACGAGGCTGAGATCAACATGGTCATCCACGCCGACGGCGGCTTTGTGGATGTGGATATCTATCCCGACCACGTGGACGTCCTGCTATCCGACCACGGCCCCGGTATCCCCGACGTAGAGAAGGCGATGCAGGAGGGATACTCCACCGCGCCCGACAACGTGCGCAGCCTCGGCTTCGGAGCAGGCATGGGTCTGCCGAACATCAAGAAGTACACCGACGATATGCGCATCGAGACCGAGATTGGTAAAGGCACCGACCTGTATCTTACCGTCCGCGTTAAAGAAGCGTAAAAACTACTGTTAATCAGGAATCAGGAATTTTTAGTTAGGAGTTAGGAGTTAGGAGTTAGGAGTTAAGGGAAACGCTTCGCGTTTTGGATTCCTATGGATTCTGTATCAGGCGTTTGATGGGAATATACAAATCGGATGTGGGCGGAGCCCACCCTTAACCGTTAACCGTTCTCCGTTCTCCGTTCTCCGTTAACCGTTCTCCATTCACTATTCTCCGTTTCTAATTACATTACAAGGAATCAACATGGATAAACAATACTTCCACTCTGTCGAGCTGGACGCGGATCTCTGCTGCGGCTGCACTAACTGTCTGAAGCGCTGTCCCACCGAGGCTATACGCATCCGAAACGGCAAGGCGCACATCCTCTCGGATAGGTGCATCGACTGCGGCGAGTGCATACGCATCTGTCCGCATCACGCCAAGCGCGCGCGCTCCAATCAGCTCGAAGAAATCGAACAATATAAAATAAAGATCGCCATGCCGGCTCCGGCGCTGTTCGGTCAGTTCAACAACCTCAACGACATCGACATCGTGCTCACGGGGCTAAGGGAGCTCGGCTTCGACTACATCTACGAGGTCAGCCGCGCTGCTGAGCTGGTGAGCGAAGCCACGCGCAAGCTCATACGCGAGAAAAAGCTGCAGACCCCTATCATCAGCTCGGCGTGTCCGGCTGTGGTGAGGCTGATACGCATCCGCTTCCCGGAGCTGTGCGACAACGTCATGCCCCTGCTGGCGCCGATGGAGGTAGCGGCAAGGATGGCAAGGCGCGAGGTCATCAAGCTGACAGGCGCGGCGGACGAGGACATCGGCGTGTTCTTCATCACGCCATGTCCGGCTAAGGTCACCGAGATCAACTCCCCCCACGGCTCGGAGAAGAGCGCGGTGTCGGGAGCTATCGCCATATCGCAGATATATCCGGCGCTCACCTCGAAGATGGATAAGCTCAAGGTCGTGGAGTCGCTCTCAAAGTCCGGTCTTATCGGCGTGGGTTGGGCGACCTCGGGCGGCGAGGCTGCCGCGATGCTGGGCGATAAATATCTTGCCGCAGACGGCATAGAGAACGTCATACGCGTCTTGGAGGAGCTCGAGGACGAGCATATCCACGGCGTGGACTTCATCGAGCTCAACGCATGCTCAGGCGGCTGCGTAGGAGGCGTTCTCGCCGTCGAGAATCCGTACGTCGCTCAGGCTCGCATACAGATACTACGCAAGTATCTGCCCGTCTCCCTCAACCATCTTAAGGAGGACGATATCGACCGCATGATGTGGGAGACCATCCTCACCTTCAACGCCGATACCTTCCGCCTGTCGGACGATATCTTTGAGGCGATGGACATGATGGAGAAGATGGAAAAGATAGTCAACGATCTGCCCGGTCTCGACTGCGGCTCGTGCGGTTCTCCGACCTGCCGCGCCCTTGCCGAGGATATCGTAAGGGGCAGAGCAAAGGAGACCGACTGCATCCATAAGCTCAAGGCGAAGATTCAGTCAGTCTACGACCAGCTGGGCAACCTATGAGCACGGAGCTGACCCCGAGAGAGCAGGAGTATCTCGACTGCGAAACGCCGATGCTCTCCGGCAAAAAAGCCGCAGTGCGCTTGATCGGAGGACTTTTCGCCTCCTTAGGGCAGGCGCTCATCGTGCCCACGACGGTTTACACCAAAGCCGACAAGGGGCTGGTGCGAACGGTTCGTGAGATACGGTACACCAAGTACAAGAGGGCTGTGCTGCGAAAGAAAGACGGCAAGCCCGATAAGAAAGACGAAAAGCTGCTGAAAAAGCTGAACGAAAAAGACTTCATCCTCGCAGAAGACACCTACGACCCCGACGAGTACACCAAGAAAGTGTATGAGGAATACTTAAAGCGACAGGAAGAAGCACATAATAAATGAGGAATTAGGAGTTAGGAAT
>ONPE01000141.1 GCA_900319615.1 uncultured Eubacteriales bacterium | reverse complement strand
CGAGCGCGTCTGCGGTGTGCCCGAGACCGTCTGCTGCCGTTATAACCCCGGCGGCACCTTTGAGCTTGCCGCGTCACGCACCGGCGTGCAGGTCATGGACAATCCCGGCGAGGCAAAGTACGGCATGACCGAGGATCAGATGGCAGAAGCGTTCACCCGTCTTAAGGCTGACGGCGCGAAGCACTTCGGCATCCACGCCTTCCTCGCGTCCAACACCGTCTCCAACGATTACTACGCAGAGCTGGCGGCTATCCTGTTCAAGCTCGCCGTCCGTCTGCGCGACCGCTGCGGCGTGCATATCTCATTCATCAACCTCTCCGGCGGTATCGGAGTAGATTACCGTCCCGAGGAGCCGACCAACGATATCTTTATCATCGGCGACCTCGTCCGTCAGAAGTTCGAAGAGATACTCGTTCCCGAGGGCATGGGCGATATCGCTATCTTCTCGGAATCTTCTCGGAGCTCGGCAGATACATGACCGCCCCCTACGGCGCGCTGATCGCGACCTGCCTGCACACAAAGCACATCTACAAGGATTACATCGGTCTCGACGCCTGCGCCGCCAACCTGATGCGTCCCGCTATGTACGGCTCATATCATCACATCACCGTCCTCGGCAAGGAGAACGAGCCCTGCACCTTCAAGTACGACGTCACCGGCGGTCTGTGCGAGAACAACGATAAGTTCGCCGTCGACCGTATGCTGCCCGAGATCCTGCCCGACGACATCATCTACATCCACGACACCGGCGCCCACGGCTTCTCGATGGGCTACAACTACAACGGCAAGCTGCGCTCGGCAGAGGTGCTGTTGAAGGAGGACGGCTCGCATCAGCTTATCCGACGCGCAGAGACCCTTGACGATTACTTCGCCACCTTCGACTTCTCACCCTATAAGTTCAATACTAAGTAATATTTGATTGTCATTGCGAGGCTCATAAAGAGCCGTGGCAATCTCAACCGATTAAAAAGAATATCCCCCTTGTGCTCAGCATACAATGAGGCGTAAGGGGGATTTTTATGTACAGAGATTATTTGGATACCGAAAAAACCGTGGCTGAGATCTACCCTCAGCCGGTCACGGTGCCACAGGGAGAGACTCCGTTTCGCGAGGAGTATGAGGAGTACATCCGTTCTTATCCCGGTAGGGGGACGCTCAAGGTGCAGATCAGTGTGGCTCGCGGAGCCTTTCCGCTGAAGAACGTTCTGGTCGACGTATCTCAGATATACAACGGCGTGCGCTACAGCCTGTACAACGACGTTACCGATATCTCGGGCATCGTCGATAACATGGTACTGCCTGCGCGCTCCATCGAGAGCACCCTGAACTTCGACTCCGCTCAGCTGCCCGAGGCAAAGTATCTCGTGACCGTTTTCCATCCCGATTTTCGCGAGCTGACCGACTGCGCCGTGGTGATACACGACAAGACCGAGACGATCCTGCCGATATCGCTGGTGCCGCTTACGGGGGACAGACAGGATGGCTGATATCCCGATCGTACCCACGTTCATCACCGTCCATCTCGGCGCTCCGAACGCCCCTGCCGCGAACGTGACCGTGCCATTTGCAGAGTACATCAAGAACGTCGCTTCCTCCGAGATATACCCCAACTGGCCGCCCGCGTCGCTTCGCGCGAATATCCTCGCGCAGATATCCTACACCCTAAACCGCGTCTACACCGAGTATTACCCCAGCCGGGGCTATGACTTCGACATCACCAACGATACTCGCTACGACCACGCCTACACTCCCGACGGCGAGATCTTCGACTCCGTCAGTTTGATCGTGGATGATATCTTCAACAACTATATCCGACGAGTAGGTGCCGTTGAACCGCTCGCTGCAAAATTCTGTGACGGAATTATAACCCGCTGTGACGGTCTGCAGCAGTGGGGCACCGTCGACCTCGCGAACAAGGGCTACACCACGCTCGAGATATTGCGCTACTACTACGGCGACGATATAGAGCTTGTAGAGAACGCGCCCCTCGCCGACAACACCCCGTCATATCCCGGCGAGCCCTTGTCGCGCGGCTCCTTCGGTAACGACGTCCGCATCATCAAGAACGAGCTAAACCGCATCCGCCGCAACTACCCTGCGATACCTGAGATTAATTCCACATCCTCAGTCTACGACGGCGAGACCGAGGAGGCGGTCAAAGCTTTTCAGCGCATATTCAACCTCACTCCCGACGGCGTAGTCGGCAAGGCGACATGGTACCGCGTCAAAGAGATCTTTTCCGCGGTCAAGCGCCTTTCGGAGCTCACCAGCGAGGGCTTGACCATCCCCGAGGTCGAGCGAGTATTCAGGGCTGAGCTCTCCGTCGGCGACAGCGGCGTCGAGGTCGAGACGGTGCAGTATTATCTGGCGTTCCTCGGCTACTTTTATCCGCAGCTGCCGCCCATACCGATCACCGGCTTCTTCGACGATACCACGCGCGACGCCGTGTTCACCTTCCAAAGCGAGTACGGTCTGCCCGTGACCGGCGTTGTCGATATCGGCACCTTCGCTTCGATAGAGCGCGAGTATAAGCGCACCGTAGCCGACCTGCCCGAGAATTACCAAAGCGCCGTCGGCGAACCATACCCCGGCAGATTCCTCGTCGAGGGCGACAGGGGAGAGGAGGTACGCGTCATCCAGCGATACATCAGCCGAATCGGTCGAGTCGACCCCGCCGTGCCCGAGATCGCCGTGGACGGTATCTTCGGGCCGCAGACCCGCCGTGCGGTGGAGGCTATACAGGCTCAGCTGGGCGTAGAGCAGAACGGAGCCGTCGGGCCGGTCGAGTGGGTCGAGATCATCACCCGCGGCAATAATATTTAGTGATTGAATCTTTCCTTGATATGTTGTATTATAGTTTTATAATAATCATGTGGAGAGATCATGGAAGTCAAATATATAATTCTCGAAAAGAATATTACCTATAATGACCTTAGCAGATATGAAAGTCTCTTGTCCGATCACCGGCGCAAGAAGATCGCCCGATACCGCTTCGATGCCGACAAGCTCCGCTCGCTTATCGCAGGGCTCCTGATACGGCAGGCGACAGGCGGCGGCGAGCTCGTCTTCGGCGAGCATGAGAAGCCGTATCTTGCCGACGGCAGCCTGTATTTTTCTGTATCGCACAGCGGCGAAATCGTCGCGATAGCTACAGACAGCTGTGAGCTCGGCGTCGACGTCGAGGCTATCCCTAAGCCCGACCGCCTGAGCATAGCCGACCGCTTCTTCCATCCCTGCGAGCGCGACTATGTCCACGGCTCCGCAGATGAGGCTCGCGCCTTTTGCCGCGTATGGACGCGCAAGGAGGCATACCTGAAGTGCACCGGCGAAGGCATATCATCCGACCTCACCGCCTTTGACGTTCTCTCCGAGCCGCTGAGCAGCCGGATCGTCACACGCGATCTCGACGGCTATTGCCTTTCTGTATGCTCCACGCATCTGATTTCCGAGGAAGATATTTATTTTTCCAAATTAGAATTAAACCAAATAGTATGATTACATAATATGAAAAGGGTTGCCGCGTTTCAGCATACGGCAACCCTGATTTTGTTTATCTCATTTTGATGTACTCGGCGATCAGATCGACGATATTCTCCTCGCTGATCTTCGACGAGTCGATGCACAGGTCATAGTTCTCAGCCATGCCCCACTTCTGACCGGAGTAGAAGCTGTAGTAGTTGGCGCGGCTCTTGTCGGTCTTGTTGATGATGTGCTCGGCGCGATCCTCGTCGATACCGTGCTTCTTCACGCTTTGCTCCTTGCGGTATTCCATGTTCGCGTAGAAGAAGATGTTCACACAGTTCGAGTCCTCTCGCAGAACATAATCCGCGCATCGCCCGACGATCACGCAGTTCTCTCTTTCTGCGATCTCCTTGATGATCTTGTGCTGCAGCAGATAGAGCTTGTCGTTGACGGGCAGGTCGCCCATGGTGGGGAAGCCGCTGCCGAAGCTGTACATCCCCATAGAAAGAGAGTACAGCAGGCTGTTGGTAGCCTTTTCATCCACACCCTCAAAGACCTCGGGAGCCATGCCGCTCTCTTTAGCAGCGATCGAGATAAGCTCCTTATCGTAGAATTTGACCCCAAGCTTCTCTGCGAGCTTCTCGCCGATCGAGCGTCCGCCGCTGCCGAACTGTCTGCCGATAGTAACAATAAATCTGTCCATATAAGCACCTCGTGAATAATCATCAATATAATGTATTATACTATATATGATACCACAAAATAAGGAAATGTAAATTACAAGTTTGTAACATTTGAAATTTGCTCTTGACCTTGCTCCCAAAATATGGTATAACAAAACACGCGTCAGTCAATTGTATGCGAAAAACCGCTCGATCTCGGGCTGTTTTAAAGGATTGCAAAGCTCAGACGAAGCACTGTGATTTTTACATTATAATTCGCTGAGAGAATGATGAAAATTTTTTAAAAAAACTTTCAAAATTCACTTGACATTTGCAAACAAATCGAATATAATATGACTTACGCTGAGAGCGAGAGATTACATGAATGTAACCTCAAAACTCACAGCAAAAGGACCTTGAAAATTAAACAACAAAGAAGACCCGTAATTACTTTGAGAGCATCTACTGCAAGGTAGAGAGTACTCAAAAAATTACAGATGTAAAATTACATCAAGGTAATCTGGAAGACAGATTATTCGAAACGCGAAAGCGAAGATGAGCAGATTAGCTCTGAAGATGATTTTAAGTCCTTAGGGATTTGAGATACCATTTTTAGAGAGTTTGATCCTGGCTCAGGATGAACGCTGGCGGCGTGCTTAACACATGCAAGTCGAACGGAG
>ONPE01000033.1 GCA_900319615.1 uncultured Eubacteriales bacterium | reverse complement strand
CGGCTGAGCACCCAGTCCTTCAATTCGTAGTCGGGATGCGGCTTCTTGCCGATGCCGACCTTCACTCGCGGGAACTCGTCGGAGCCGCTGAGGTAAATGATGTTCTGCAGACCCTTCTGACCGCCGTCGGAGCCCTTCCTGCGTATGCGGATGATCCCGGGCTCCAGCGAGATATCGTCAGAGATCACGATCACGTTCTGCGGCGGCAGCTTGTAAAAGCGCATAGCCTCGGTGACCGCCTGACCGCTGAGGTTCATGAAGGTCGAGGGCTTCATCAGCAGGCATCGCCTGCCGCTGATTTTCGCCTCGCCTACGGTGGATTTGAACTTTATCCTGTTTATCTTTACGCCCAGCTCGTCGGCGATATAGTCGAGCGAGATGAACCCGGCGTTGTGGCGGGTGTTCTCATACTGCCTGCCCGGGTTGCCGAGACCGACGACGATATATTCTATGCTGCCTGTGGCGTATTCTTTCTTATTCAAAAACATATCTACTCCAAAGAAAGGGAGCGTCAAAGCTCCCTTTCATAATCGCTTGATGGATCGATCCGGGAAACCGGTGCAGCAACGGAAATTCCGCAGGCAGCGGGTTTCTCGGAAAAATCGGTCGAGATCACGCACCCGTAAACGGTACGCGATGTAAATTTGTATTGTACTAATTATACGAACATCGGGGATACCGGCTTGTCCTCGTAGATCCTCTCGATAGCCTCTGCGAACAGCGGAGCCGTAGAGAGCACGGTGAACTTGTCGAGCATCTTATCCTCGGGGATCGGGACTGTATCGAGCAGGATACATTCCTTGATGGCGCTGTCGCGGATGCGGTCGATAGCGGGACCAGAGAGGACCGCGTGCGATGCGCACGCATAAACCTCGGTCGCGCCGCCCTTTTCGACGATGGCGTTTGCGGCGTTGCACAGGGTGCCTGCGGTGTCGATCATGTCGTCAACGAGGATGCACTTCTTGCCTCTGACCTCGCCGATGATGTTCATGACCTCAGATACATTTGCGCGCTGTCTGCGCTTGTCGATGATGGCGATGGGGCAGCCGATCTTGGCGGCAAAGTTACGTGCTCTGGTAACGGAGCCGAGGTCGGGAGATACGACGACGAACTCGTCCTCGTGTCCTTCGACCTTCTGCTTCATGTGCTTTGCGAGCATCGGCGCGCCGACAAGATGGTCGACGGGGATGTTGAAGAAGCCCTGGATCTGCGCCGCATGGAGATCCATCGTCAGCAGACGGTCTGCGCCGGCTGTTGTGATGAGGTCTGCGACCAGCTTGGACGAGATCGGATCTCTCGCCTTAGCTTTACGATCCTGACGGGCATAGCCGAAGTACGGCACGACCGCGGTGATGGATGAAGCCGAAGCTCTCTTCATGGCGTCTATCATGATAAGAAGCTCCATCAGGTTGTCGTTGACGGGTGAGCAGGTCGACTGTACGATGAAGCAGTCGGAGCCGCGGACGGATTCATGCAGAGATACCGCTATCTCGCCGTCCGAGAAGGTCGCGCAGTCGCTCTTGCCCAGCGGGATGCCCAAGCAGTCCGCGATGCCGTGAGCGACAGCCTTGTTGGAGTTCAGTGTGAAAATCTTGATGTCCTTACCGTGTGAATTCATTATACGTCCCCCTAAAATGAATTATTGTTTAATAATCTATATTAACCTTGCGGTTTGGATGCTTTTAGTACACCATACTATGATGCGTTTTTTGCGACTGACAGTGAGCGATAACAGCGCCTCGATATAATCCGACGGCTCCCTCTGGAAAGAGCACAGCTCAGTCTGTATAGAGAAAGTCGATCACGGCGCCTTGACATTTTCAAACGTTTCCATTAAAATCCGGCGTTTGTTCAGAAATACCGATTATCGTCAAAGTCGTAAACTTAGTTAAGGAAATTACAAATGTCGCGAAGCGACCACTGTAATTCCTCATTCCTGATCCCTAATTTACCCTTTGCGATATTATTCAGCTCTGCGAGCTGAGCCGGGTCGTTTGCGCCGAGGACTGTATCCGGCGAGTCGGCTGTGAAAGCGCCGACCTTCCTGCCGTTCTGCAGCAGCAGATACAGCGCGTCGGGCAAATAATATTCTTTTGCAGAATTATTCGCCTTGATATCGTCGAGCACCGACAGCAGATCCATCGTATCGAACCAGTAGCCGCCGGAGTTGACCTCTTTGATGGCGAGGGTAGCTTCATCGGCTTCCTTCTGCTCTACGATGCTGTTCAGCGTGCCGTCCTCATTACGCACGATCCTGCCGTAGCCGGTCGGATCGTCCAGCATGGCGGAGATGACCGTGGCAGAAGCGCCGCTCTCGTTATGATCGTTGTATGCGTCGGCGATCGTCTTTGTATCCATAAAGGGTGCGTCGCCGCACAGGATTACTACGTCGCCGCCTTTTTCGTTGAGGAAGTCCTTCGCCATCATCACGGCGTGACCTGTCCCCAGCCTTTCGCTCTGCAGCACATGGCTGACCTCAAAGGGCAGCTCGTGCAGATACTTCTCGGTGATCTCGGTCTTGTAGCCTGTGACCACGCAGATATCGTCGATACCGGCAGCCTTGACCGAGTCGATGACCCAGCGGAGCATCGGCTTGCCGAGCACCTCGTTCATGGGCTTCGGGATATCGGATTTCATCCGTTTGCCCTCGCCTCCGGCGAGTATAACGGCGCATTTGTTGTTCATATACAAACCTCCATAGCCTCCCTTTGGTAAAGGGAGGTGGGCGAGCGTCAAGCGAGCTCGGAGGGATTGTACAGACGGAGCAAAGCGACCAACCATTTGAATCGGATTCTCGCTGCGCTCCGACAATTAATGCAATCCCTCAGTCACCGTGCGGTGACAGCTCCCTTTACCAAAGGGAGCCTTGCTATAGGGCGCTCTCGTAGATAATACTATTATCGCATATATTTGAAAATTTGCAAGAAAAAATTACAGAAATATGACAAATTAATCGTTTTCCACAATATACACAAAAAATGCGCATGACTTTTGTATCCCTTTTTTCTGCTTTTTTTCTCTAAAGAATAGAATTTTTATCCATCATTTGGTATAATACAACTGTATACGTATGCTGTAACATAAATATATGTTACGGTAACTACTATAACACTTATTTAGGAGGAGATTCCAATGAGCAAAAAATGGGTTTACCTTTTTAAAGAAGGTAACGCAGACATGAGAGAACTTCTCGGCGGTAAAGGCGCAAACCTCGCCGAGATGACCAACATCGGTCTCCCTGTTCCCCAGGGCTTTACAATCACCACAGAGGCGTGCACACAGTACTATGAGGACGGCCGCCAGATCAATGCAGAGATCCAGGATCAGATCAACGAGTATATCGGCAAGATGGAAGAGATCACCGGCAAGAAGTTCGGCGATAAGGAGAACCCGCTTCTCGTATCCGTACGTTCAGGCGCCCGTGCATCCATGCCCGGTATGATGGACACCATCCTCAACCTCGGTCTTAACGAAGAAGTTGTCGAGACCATCGCTGAGCAGAGCGGCAATCCCCGTTGGGCTTACGACTGCTACAGAAGATTCATCCAGATGTATTCCGACGTCGTTATGGAGGTCGGTAAGAAGTATTTCGAAGAGCTCATCGACGAGATGAAGGCTGACCGCGGCGTCAAGCAGGACGTCGAGCTGACCGCCGACGATCTCAAGGAGCTGGCTGAGAAGTTCAAGGCCGAGTACAAGTCCAAGATCGGCGAAGACTTCCCGTCCGATCCCAAGGAGCAGCTCATGGGCGCCGTCAAGGCTGTCTTCCGTTCCTGGGACAACCCGAGAGCAAACGTTTACAGAAGAGACAACGACATCCCCTACAGCTGGGGTACTGCAGTCAACGTACAGTCCATGGCATTCGGTAACATGGGCGACGATTGCGGCACAGGCGTTGCGTTCACACGCGACCCCGCTACCGGCGACAAGGGTCTGTTCGGTGAGTTCCTGACCAACGCTCAGGGCGAAGACGTCGTTGCAGGCGTTCGTACCCCCATGCACATCTCCGAGATGGAGCAGAAGTTCCCCGAGGCGTTCGCTCAGTTCACAGAGGTCTGCAAGACTCTCGAGAATCACTACAGAGATATGCAGGATATGGAGTTCACCGTCGAGCACGGCAAGCTCTATATGCTCCAGACAAGAAACGGCAAGCGTACAGCTCAGGCTGCTCTCAAGATCGCTTGCGACCTCGTTGACGAGGGTATGAGAACCGAGGAAGAGGCCGTTCTGATGATCGACCCCAGAAACCTCGATACACTTCTCCATCCGCAGTTCGACGCAAAGGCTCTCAAGGCTGCTACCCCCATGGGCAAGGGTCTGGGCGCTTCTCCCGGCGCTGCCTGCGGTAAGGTCGTCTTCACCGCCGAGGATGCTAAGGCTCAGGGCGGCGCAGGCGAGAAGGTAGTTCTCGTTCGTCTCGAGACCTCTCCCGAGGATATCGAAGGCATGAAGGCTGCTCAGGGCATCCTGACCGTTCGCGGCGGTATGACCTCTCACGCTGCCGTTGTCGCCCGCGGCATGGGTACCTGCTGTGTATCCGGCTGCTCCGACATCACCATGGACGAGGCTAACAAGCAGTTCACACTCGCCGGCAAGACCTTCAAGGAGGGCGATTACATCTCCATCGACGGTTCTACCGGTAACATCTACGACGGCATCATCCCCACAGTCGACGCTACCATCGCAGGCGAATTCGGCCGCGTTATGGATTGGGCTGACAAGTACAGGACCCTTAAGGTCCGTACAAACGCCGACACACCCGCAGACGCTAAGAAGGCTCGCGAGCTGGGCGCTGAGGGTATCGGTCTTTGCCGTACAGAGCATATGTTCTTTGAGGCTGACAGGATCGCCGCTTTCCGCGAGATGATCTGTGCAGATACAGTTGAGGAGCGCGAGGCTGCTCTGGATAAGATCCTGCCCTATCAGCAGGGCGACTTCGAGAAGCTGTACGAGGCTCTCGAGGGCAACCCCGTAACCATCCGCTTCCTGGATCCGCCTCTCCACGAGTTCGTTCCCACCGAGGAAGCCGACATCGAGGCTCTGGCTAAGGCTCAGGGCAAGAGCGTTGCAGAGATCAAGGCTCTCATCGACTCTCTCCATGAGTTCAACCCGATGATGGGTCACCGCGGCTGCCGTCTGGCTGTCACATATCCCGAGATCGCAAAGATGCAGACAAAGGCTGTCATCCGCGCTGCTATCAACGTCAAGAAGGCTCACCCCGACTGGACTCTCGTACCCGAGATCATGATCCCGCTGGTTGGCGACATCAAGGAGCTCAAGTATGTCAAGAAGTTCGTCGTTGAGACCGCCGACGCTGAGATCGCCGCTGCAGGCGTAGAGCTCGAGTATGAGGTCGGTACAATGATCGAGATCCCGAGAGCTGCTCTGACAGCTGACGAGATCGCTAAAGAGGCTGACTTCTTCTGCTTCGGTACAAACGACCTGACTCAGATGACCTTCGGCTTCAGCCGTGACGACGCAGGCAAGTTCCTCGACGCTTACTATGATGCTAAGATCTTCGAGAACGATCCGTTCGCTAAGCTCGACCAGACAGGCGTTGGCAAGCTGATGGATATGGCCATCAAGCTCGGCAAGCCCGTGAATCCCGCTCTCCATATCGGTATCTGCGGCGAGCACGGCGGCGACCCGACATCCGTCGAGTTCTGCCACAAGATCGGTCTGGACTATGTATCCTGCTCACCGTTCCGCGTCCCGATCGCTCGTCTTGCTGCCGCTCAGGCTGCTATCAGCAATAAGTAATAATTTAATTACGCTATATAAAACAAACGAGAGCAACATCGCAAGGTGTTGCTCTTTTTGTATGCCAATAATCGCATGTTGATAATTATGTTATATACATATATATGATGCTCAGAGCGGAAAGAATAAAATCAATAGTATTTTTATATAGAGTCAAAAAGGTTTACATTATTATAATGACAAATCCGTGAATTTATGTTATAATCTTTATGAATCGTTATTCAAGGAACTGCTATAATAGTTTAAGAAGAGGTAAGTAGTGAATAAAAAAGTATTTGTTTTTGATTTTGGCTTATTTATTCTGGAGGAGTTATTGTTACTGCTTTTGCATTTTGTCATTCCTGATTATAACGATTCGAAACCATTGATCTATGGGATCACTATTTCTTTATTCTTATGTGTTGCTGTTTCGTCAATATTTTTTAACAAATACATAAAGAAAACTAAGATTTCAGTAAACGACGCGGCTTGCGCTTTCTCATTAGTTGCATTAGCAGCAATAATATATTTTGTGGTTTACTACGATCCTAATTATCCCTTTTTGGGGATTCAAGGAACAGTTTTTATTGGTATTACTATGACAATTGGTTGCCATGGATTATTGTATTGTAAAATGTACTTTTCGGAAAAGAGTAAAGAATTTGGATTTGGCTATAAGGCAAAAGAATACTATTATATCAGTGAGTTTTTTGAAAAGACTGCTATAATTGCTGCTATCGGAACTATTATTATTGTGATTGTCAGAACATTTACATGATCGGCAAGTTGAAATCTTTTCTCGAATGGCGGGATAGAATATGAAAAAATATCTTCAAAATAATAAGATCATCATACCTGCTCTGATCGCTGTTATCGTTGTGCTGTTTGCGATCGGTATATTGACCGCGCCGAAGAAAGCCGAACCCCCGGAGGAGACCGCCTCAGTCGGGTCGGAGGAGCCTACATATCCTTCCTCTTACAGGATAGAGAACGTCGAGGTCATCACGCAGGATGATCTTAAGGCGGGCTGTGAGACCTATGCCTGCACCATGCTGCTGAAGATACTCGGCTTTGATGTGGACGAGCACACCATAGCAGATAATTATCTGGACTGCCACTATGTTTTCGAGGATGAAGACGGCTACAAGTACGGCCCCGATATGCACAGCGGCTTTGCCGGTACAGCCTATGCCGGCTGGGGAGTGTATGCGCCGTCGATGGCGAAGAGCATGAACAGCTATCTCGACGATCAAAAATCCGAGCTGAAAGCCACCGCGTATGAGGGCATCCCTTTGGAGAAGCTGTGTGAGGATTACATCTGCCGCGGCGTCCCCGTCATGATCTGGGCAACCACCGATATGCAGGAGCCGTATGTCTTCGATACGTGGGAAGTGAACTACGTCGACGAGAACGCAAAGACCGAGATAGGCGATACCGTGCCGTGGTACGCGCACGAGCACTGTCTGGTGCTGATCGGCTATGATGAAAAGAATTATTATTTCGCCGATTCCGCCGCAGGAAAAATATCGGTGTTCGAAAAATCTCTTGTCGCCAAACGCTACGAGCAGCTGTTTACCCAGTGCATCGTGGTCGAATGAGCTACATAAGGCAGCTCCGGATCGTGCGGTGCTGCCTTGATTTTTTTGATACGCTTTGAAATTCGAGGATTCTTAATAATCCAACTCAATATTGTTATACAAAAATATTGACTTTTGCGCTTTAACGTGCTATCATATACCCATCGCAGTCAAAGGAGTTGTCATTATGAAAACGAATAATGCAAATAACTTCTTTTTTACATTCGCGCGCTGGTATGCGGGCTTTTATTGCCGTGCCGAAAAAATATGACGCTCGAATGTTACAGGTGCTTTATTTATCAGGCGGTTCTGTTTCGGGCAGAGCCGCTTTTTTGGTAAGGCGCTAAAATGAAAAGTTGATTTATACTCACTTCAATTAGAAATCAGTATTATAAAGGAGTGATATCGTGGATAAATTACAGGACGCACGTACACAGATAAATGAGATAGATAAAGAGATGGCGCAGCTTTTTGAGAGACGCATGAAGGCGGTCAGGGTGATCGCAGAGTATAAAAAGGAGCGCGGTCTGCAGATCTACGATCAGAAGCGCGAGCAGGCGGTCATCGAGAAGAACTCCGCATATATAAATGATTACGACATCCGCTCTTATTATGTCAGGTTCCTCAGCGACGAGATGGCGGTGTCGAAGCAGTATCAGGAGCACATCATCAGCGGTATGAAAGTCGCTTACAGCGGAATCGAGGGCGCCTTTGCAAACATCGCGACAAAGAAGATCTTCCCCTACGGCAAGGCGGTCTCTTATCCCGATTTTCGCGCCGCGTATGAGTCGGTGGAGCAGGGCGCGTGCGACTGCTGTGTGCTGCCGGTAGAGAACAGCTACGCCGGCGAGGTGGGTCAGGTCATGGACATGATGTTCCAAGGGTCGCTGTACGTCAACGGCATCTATACCCTGCGGATCACCCACAATCTGCTGGGCGTGGACGGTGCAACTGTAAACGATATCAAGACCGTCGTCAGCCATCCGCAGGCTTTGGCTCAGTGCGCCGAGTATATCCGCTTTCACGGCTGGAAGACCATGGAGTACGCCAACACCGCTATGGCGGCTAAGGCTGTGCGCGACATGGGTAACAGGAACGTCGCGGCGATAGCTTCTTTAGAGACGGCAAGACTGTACGGGCTGAATATGCTCGACCACGATATAAATGAGAGCGCAGTGAACTCGACGCGCTTCGCGGTGTTCTCACGCGCGGAGAATAAGAAGGTGAGCGCCTCGGGCGACAGCCGCTTCATGCTGATGTTCACCGTGAAGAATGAGGTCGGCGCTCTGGCTCAGGCGTTGAACGTGCTGAGCAGCTACGGCTTCAATATGCGCGCCCTGCGCTCGCGGCCGATGAAAGATCTCGCATGGCAGTATTACTTCTATATAGAGGCAGAGGGCGACGAGACGGGTCAGAACGGCTCGGATATGCTCAGGCATCTCGCCCTGCACTGCGATATGCTCAAGGTAGTCGGACATTTCGGCGACGAGGTTATTTTGAAAGAGGATTGACATGAGCGTTTTACATATGGATCTTGGCGCTGACAGCTATGATATCATCATAGAGCGCGGCGCTTTGCAAAAAGCAGGAGAGTATCTCGACCTTGACCGCAAGGTGCTTGTGCTGACCGACGACGGCGTACCCGAGCGGTACGCGCAGACCGTAGCAGCTCAGGCGAAGGACGGTCACGTGTTCACCGTCGGTCAGGGTGAAGAGAGCAAGAGCATCCCGACCTTTTCAAAGGTGCTCAGCGAGCTTTTGAAGCTCGGCTTCAGCCGCAGGGACGCGGTGGTCGCGGTAGGCGGCGGCGTTGTCGGCGACCTCGCGGGCTTTGTCGCGTCGGCGTATATGAGGGGGATAGACTTCTACAACATCCCTACGACCGTGCTGTCGCAGGTGGACTCTTCCATCGGCGGCAAGACAGCCGTTAACCTCGACGGTATCAAGAACATCGTCGGCGCGTTCAAGCAGCCTGAGAGGGTGCTGGTCGACCTCGAGCTGCTGTCGACCCTGCCCGAGCGTCAGATCAGCAACGGTCTTGCGGAGGCGGTCAAGATGTCGCTGACCTCCGATGCTGAACTGTTCGGATTATTCGAAAAAGGAAATATAAGCGAGCGCATGGACGAGATAATCACCCGTTCGCTTTGCATAAAGAAGGGCGTCGTGGAGCAGGATGAGAAGGAGCTGGGGCTCAGGAAGATACTCAACTTCGGTCATACGATCGGTCACGGTATCGAGAGCTTCGAGCACCTCAACGGGCTGTATCACGGCGAGTGCGTTGCCCTCGGCATGATACCGATGGTGTCAGAAGAGCTGAGACCCCGGCTGATAAAGGTTCTCGATATGCTCGGTCTGCCGACCTCCGTGGAGCTCGACGCAGACGAAGTTTACAGGGCGATGACCCACGACAAAAAGGGCGAGGGCGACTCGGTCACGGTGACGACCGTATCGCAGCCCGGCAGCTTTGAGATGAAGAAGATAGCTTTCAGCGAGCTTTATCCGCTGATAAAGATGATAGGAAGATGACCATGAAGAACACTTTCGGCAACTCGATATCGCTGACGCTGTTCGGCGAGAGCCACGGCGAGGCTATCGGCGCGGTGCTCGACGGCCTGGCTCCGGGCATCGGGGTGGATATGGATCTTATCCGCTCTCAGCTCGACAAGCGCCGCCCTGCAGGGAAGATCTCGACCGCGCGTCGTGAAGCGGATGAATTCCGTATAGTAAGCGGCGTTTTTGAGGGCAAGACGACCGGTACGCCGCTGACGATAATCATTCCCAATACCGCTATGCACAGCAAGGATTACTCTGCCACACGTTCGCTTGCGCGGCCGGGTCATGCAGACTACACGGCATACGCGAAGTACCACGGCTTTGAGGACTACCGCGGAGGCGGTCATTTCTCGGGCAGGGTTACGGC